>DATDFI010000570.1:0-7437 GCA_036522695.1 Bacteroidia bacterium
GGTAAACCGTTGTTTACCAATTCCTGCCAGGTATTACCATCCGATGTCCAAAAAACCTTATCATAAGCATTCAGATATAAGCGGCTTGTGCCGGCTTCCAATCCAACGCAAGAAACTCCGTTAGGCAAATTCCCGATGACCGAAGTCCAATTCAATCCATCAGAGGATCGATACAAAGAATAGTTACTGATTGCATACATATCGTTATTGAATTGTTCGATATCCAGTACATTCGCATGATTACCTACCAACTCCCTTGACCAATTCCCTTCATTATCACAACTAACATACAGCTCATTTTTTAATACAAATAAACAACTATTGAATCGCATTATTTTTTTAGCAGTACCCTGCCCGGGAATCGCAGAATAATTCCAGCTATTTCCATTATCAGAAGAAGAATACATGCCGCCATGAACAGCATCGCCCGCAAGTATTTTTCCGTCATCATTGTATAACGTAGTAAATTCTTTATTCGCTATCGCTTCCCAATTCGTCCCTCCATCCGAAGATCTGTAAAACCTATCATACTCCTTCCGAGCTGCGAAAATATAATTACCATTTGTTGCAAGGGCGACAATTTTTGCTCCCCTCGAAATTTCATAATGCGTGCGCCAGGAAATCCCCCCATCACTGCTACTCAGTAGTCCATCTTCGCCAGTGGCAACGAAAATGCTATCATTCGACACGTTAAGATTAGTAATTGAAATAAATCGCTTTAATCCTTGTACCAAAACCCAATGATGTGAATTAAACCTGCATTTATATAGCCCTGATGCTGTACCGCAAAAAACAAATGAATCATTCGCTGCAAAACACTGGGCTCGTATACCTAATGGATAACCAACATTATCCCGCTGCCAATTTACCCCTCCATTGTTAGAATAAAAGATGCCGCTGTCTGTGGTGCCTGCCCACAATTCGTTGTTCTTTCCGTACAAACAATCAACGCCCAATTGCAGCCCATTATTTCTTGTTTCCCAAACTGTGTCACTTAGTCTACGACAAAACACACCATCAGCCCACTCCGCCACATAAATAGTAGAATCGCTTATAAAAATATCATCCATACTCCAATATGGAATATGAATATTAAAACTTACATCTTCCCACGTATAACCACAATCATGAGAACGATATATCTTCTTTTCCCATTTGGATAATGCATAGCAATCACCATTCATCTCAATGATCCTGCTAATGCCGTATTGTGTATGCAAAACAGTTTGCCAGGTATATCCCGAATCATCCGATAAAAAGTCCCCTGCTAAAATGTTGTTCCCGCACCTGTGAACGGTCATAGCACCCCATGGTGGATTAGTGCATTGTATCCATGATTGTCCTGAATTCTCCGATCTGAAAACACGGTATTGGTCGCCCCAGTCAGAGGCCAGGATCTCATTTCCTTTTTTTGATACGCACCAGAAAAATTTTCCAGGTGGACCACTGGTGTTTTCCCAACTCCAATGTTGAGCACTGGATAAAATAGAATAAAAACCTGCAATAAAAAGTAAAATTCCGTTCTTCATTCCTTTTCCTTTCCTACTCAAATTTATACCAGTCAACTCTTGATACTTCTTTCAATTCGCCAAAGACCACCGAATGTTAGCCTCATTACCGAATTCCATTGCCCAAAATCCCCCCGTTTTTTCCTAACTTTACTCCCTATGGAATCCCCGGGGACTATCGACCAGGAACAGGAAAAAAAGGAGATCTTAAAACGCTATAGCGGGCTGCTTCGCTCCTGCAAGCGCAAAATGGAGAAGGGCGACAAACTCCTTATCCGCAAAGCCTTTGAAGTGGCCCTCGAAGCGCATAAAGAGATGCGCAGGAAATCGGGTGAGCCCTACATCTTCCATCCCATTGCCGTTGCGCGTATTTGTGCCGAAGAGATAGGCCTGGGCACCACCTCCATTGTTTGCGCTTTATTACACGATGTAGTGGAAGACACCGACCTGAGCCTTGATGATATCAAAGGCATGTTCGGGGAAAGGGTGGCCAAAATAATTGACGGCCTCACCAAGATCACCGGCATTTCCGAGCAGGGCACCAGCATGCAGGCCGAGAATTTCCGCAAAATGCTGCTCACCCTGAGCGATGACGTGCGCGTGATCCTCATCAAGCTGGCCGACCGCCTGCACAACATGCGCACGCTGGGCGCCATGAAACGCGACAAGCAGCTCAAGATAGCTTCCGAAACATTATACCTCTATGCCCCCCTCGCCCACCGCCTCGGGCTCAACATGATCAAAACGGAGCTCGAGGACCTGGGACTCAAATACACCGAACCTGAAATTTTCTCCGATATCGAAAAGAAATTGAAGGAGTCGGAGCCTGAACGAAAAAAGTACATCAACAAATTCATCGTTCCTATCAAGGAAATTTTAGAGGAGCAGGGATTCAAGTTCAAAATTTACGGCCGGCCTAAATCCGTTTTTTCCATCCACAACAAGATCAAGAACAAGGGTGTTCCGTTCGAAGAGATCTATGATATTTTCGCCATTCGCATCATTATCGACAGCGATGGAGAGGACGAAAAAGCGGATTGCTGGAGAGTGTATTCCATCGTTACTGATTTTTACCATCCCAGCCCCGACCGCCTGCGCGACTGGATCTCCACGCCTAAATCCAACGGCTACGAATCGCTGCACACCACCGTGATGGGCCCCGAGGGCAAATGGGTGGAAGTGCAGATACGCACCGCGCGCATGGATGAACTGGCCGAGAAAGGTTATGCTGCACACTGGAAATACAAGGAGCTGGCGCAGGAGCGCGAGAACCAGCTTGACGAATGGTTAAGGCGTATTCGCGAACTGCTGGAAAGCTCCGATGAGAATGCGCTGGAGTTCATCGATGATTTCAAACTGAACCTTTTTGCTGACGAGATCTATGCCTTTACACCCAAAGGCGAAATGCGCTCGCTTCCCGCAGGCGCCACCGCACTCGATTTTGCATTCGACATCCACACCAAGATAGGCGAGAATTGCATTGGCGCAAAAGTGAATCATAAGTTGGTTCCCCTCTCCTATAAATTAAAGAGTGGCGACCAGGTGGAGGTGATCACCTCGAGCAAGCAGGCGCCCAAGGAAGACTGGCTCGGTTACGTGGTCACCGCAAAGGCCAAATCCAAGATCAAGGCTGCACTCAAAGAAGTGAAGAAAAAAATGGCAGAGGACGGCCGGGAAATGCTGGAACGAAAATTCGGTCACCTCAAGCTTGATTTTACGGTGCAAAACATCAATGCCGTGGCCAACTTTTTTCATCTCCCCAACAGCCAGGAACTTTTTTACCGCATCGCCATCGGCAGCATCAACCTCAAGCACCTCAAGGATTTTACGGAGGAGCGGGGTAAACTCACGCACAAAGGCCGTCACAAAAAACAGGACGTGAACAGCCTTGAAAAAATAGTGAAGGAAGTGCGCGGAGGATCCGACATGCTGGTGCTGGGAGAAAACCTGAACAAGATCGATTACAAACTTTCACCCTGCTGCAATCCTATTCCCGGTGATGACGTGTTCGGTTTTATAACGATCAACGAAGGCATTAAGATCCACCGGGTGAATTGTCCCAACGCGATACAATTGATGAGCAATTACGCTTACCGTATTGTAAAAGCGCGCTGGACCAACCAGGAACAAATTTCTTTCCTCGCAGGAATAAAACTCACCGGCATCGATGAGTTGGGTATCGTGAACAACATCACCAAGATCATTTCATCGGAACTCAACGTGAACATGCGCTCGGTTAGCTTTGACACCAACGATGGGGTTTTTGAAGGAACATTGATGGTTTTCGTACACGATACGCACCACCTCACCGAGTTAATGAGCAAGCTGAAAAAAGTGAACGGGGTGCTTACGGTGACGAGGATAGATAGTAACTGAACAGTTTTTTTGTTGTTTGCAAGTTGCGGGGTTGCTGGTTCCTTAATGATAAAGAAGGACAGGCAACCGGGAGCTGAGAACCGACAACCACCAATATACTTCCATGTCCTACTTCGGTCCTTTCGATGCTTTTTGGGCAGGCGATGTACCCCGCCACCTGCACCTGATGCACTTACACGCTTCGCAGGATGGAGAGCCTTCCTTCACCGAAAAAGCAATTGCCATTCTCAAAAAAGTGATCGCGCAGAACAGCGCGGAAGAAGTTGATGTGCAGATAAACAAAATGCTCAGCGACCTTAACTGGCGCTCCAATTTAATGGGAGCCGTGTGCGCCCTATTGGTAAATGACGGAGAAAAATATGTACCACTGACCTGGAAACGGCTGTCGGAACGTACATGGGCTTCTCCACAGCTGGTGATCACCGCAGCCGCCCTGGATAAAGAGTTCCGTTTCCGGGCCTTAGCTCAATTGCGCTGCAATTTCGACCTGCTGCAGGAGAATGAGCGTGATCAAAAATATCTTTCTGCGCTATGGTGTGTTTTGTCCATTAAGTTCCCCGATGATAACGAAGTAAGATCAATGTCGGGACGTGAAGAGATAAAAAAACTGGGGACGGAATTTGCGGAAGGGAAAATGATCGCAGAGAAAAGCTGGTTAAAGGAGTTCGATCATTTCTTTCCTCTTCATCCTCTCCTCACCCGGGCAAGTAAAACTTGAATTACATTTGAGGGGTAATTTACCCGGATGCTTTATCGCTGCTCACTCCTTTTATTTTTATTCCCCATTTTTGCAGGGCGATCACATGCGCAATCCAAACAGGATTCAGTAAAATTACCTTTCGCCATTTCGAAGGAAAAACGTTTGTCGGACGAGGATCTCGCGAACAAGAAAGAGGGCGCTTATGTGACCGGTGTGCCCGATGTGAGTTCGGATCCCATCAATGGTTTTGGGGCCGGTGTAGAAGGATCTATATTCTTTGATGGAAAAAGATCGGATCCTTTTTTTGCCTACACCCCTTATAAAGCGCAGTTGAGTATCGCGGTCTTTTACACCACGAAGGAGCAGCGCGAGGTCAATTTAAAATGCGACATCCCTTACATCTTCCGCACCAAATGGAGGTTATTTGCCGAACTGGGTTATGGCGTTGATCCCAATCTCCTGTATTTCGGCACGACCGAAAGATCGTTACAGCCTTTGAGCTATTTCCCCGGCAACGACAGCACCAAACCAAGGATCACTCATGCACATTACGAGGATTACAACAATTCACTTACCGGGAGCCACGCATTTTACAATACCTACCAGCAAAAAGAAAAATTGCTGAACGTCATTTTTGAACGCACATTTTTCGAGGGGAAGATGCGCGCGCTTGGAGGATACGAGATCGCCCTGATGAACATCGCCTCCCCGCGCAACCCCAACTCCTTTCTTGCGCAGGATGCTGCTGGAGGAAAAGTGCCGGGCTTCGGGGATAATCATACCACCATTTTACAGCTCGGCCTTATTTATGACACACGCGACAACGAAGAGGAACCCGGCAAAGGCATTCTCGCTGAAGTGATGAACGAATTATCGAGAAAGGAATTGGGCTCGGGTTTCAATTTCAATAAACTCGGTTTCCATCTTAATCTTTATCAACCCGTTTGGAAAAGGAAAATCAAAAAGTGTGTATTCGCGTTCCGCTTCGGCATCATCTCCACGCAGGGAAATGCGCCCATACAGGAATATCCCGACCTGGAGACCTCCGACCAGACCATTAAGGCCCTGGGTGGCGGCAACACTTTAAGGGGATACAAAGAACAACGTTTCATAGCGAGGGTAATGGCGTTCTCTAATTTAGAGCTGAGGGTGCGTTTCCTGCAATTCGATTTGCTGAAACAGCATTTTGCATGGAGTGCTGTTCCTTTCTTTGATGCAGGGGGGGCCTGGGATTATTTTTCGAGGATAGATCATACGGAGAATTTAAGATACAGTGAAGGCCTGGGCGTGCATATCACCTGGAATAACAACACCATCCTGCGTTTTGATTATGCCGTTTCGAAAGAGGACAGGCAATTCTTTTTCGGGCTGGGGCAAACCTTTTAACAGGACAAGATGAAAAAACATCTTTTACTTTTTCTCTCCTCGTTTTCAGTGGTATTGCTGCATTGCGGGGGCCTTGAAAATGCGAGCGGCAGAAAACCATCGAAGGTGATTTCGCTGGGTGGTGTGCGCGGACGCATTGATCATTTGGCTTACGATTCGGCACATCGCAGGGTATTCATTGCTGAATTGGGAAACAACACGGTCCAGTCGGTGGACCTGGAAAAAGGCGTGGTGTTTAAAACAGCTGCAGGTGGAGAGGAACCCCAGGGCATCCTGTACATCGCTGAGAAAAATGAAGTAGTGGTTGCTTACGGGGGAAAGGGGGAAGTGCGTTTTTTTAATGCAGGTGATCTTTCCCTGGACACGACCTTGTTGTTAGGAGATGATGCGGATAACTTACGCACCGGCAGGCGTGGAACGATCTATTGCGGCTTTGGAGATGGAGGGATACGGATCCTTGACCCGGAAAGGCCGGGTGTAAAGTTTTCCGTCAATTTTCCCGGTCACCCCGAATCTTTCCAACTCACTAAAAACTCGGACACCTTACTGGTTAATGTCCCATCCAAACACAAGATACTAGCGATAGAATTGAACCAATTGCAAACGGTAAACGAATTTTCACCATCGGCATTCGGAAATTTCCCAATGGCGATAGATAACCAGGCCCACCGGCTCTTTATCGGGTGCAGGGAACCTTCACGCATGGAGATATTTTCTACCGCAGGGAAAAAGATCACGGGCCTTGATATTGACGGTGATGCCGATGACATTTTTTTTGATGAAGCGAACAAAAGAATTTACGTGAGCTGTGGTTCCGGGGCAATAGATGTTTTCGAACAGGTGGACGCGAACAATTACAAACCCGTTGAAAAAATCAAAACGCGCAAGGGAGCGCGCACTTCCCTTCTGATACCCGGGAAACTTTTGCTGGCCGTTCCTGCTTCGGGTGACCATGAGGCGGAGTTGTGGATCTACGATCTTTAAGCGGACCGCTCCCACAAAGATACAGGCGGTTGAGCTTAGCCCTGACCGAACGGAGGCCCTTGACCGCGAAGGTGCAGGGACGCAAAGTTTTATAGGTACTTTGTAGTTTAAGTTATTTTAATCCCGGACGAAGCGAGGGCAGGACCAAACGGCTCCATGCAGCACACAGCCCCGCTCCGAAAAATATTCCTCTCCTCGCTCCCTTTCCCGGCTCCACCATCGGGCAGGTCTCATACCCACAACTGTCGGGGCTCATATCTCCCGTCTCACATCTTTTTACTACTTTTAAAACTCATTTTTCAGCTACAATGACGGACAAGGAAGTTAGGGAGAAGGTAAAGCAGATCTTTACAGAATACCTGGAGCAGCACAAGCACCGCAAAACACCGGAACGCTTTGCCATCCTGGAAGAGATCTACTCGCATGGGGGACATTTTGACATCGAGAGCCTGTACGTGCACATGAAAAACAAAAAATACAGGG
>DATDFI010000571.1:0-5989 GCA_036522695.1 Bacteroidia bacterium
ACATGGATTTGATCGGGAACAAAGGTCCCCCGAGTATGAAAAATTGTGTAGAGATACATTGTCCGTCCACTTCCTGAACATCACCGTAAAAAGATACACCTATGGTCATTTTGTAATTGTTTTTGTTTCGGGGTATGGATGAATACGTAAACGGATTTCCATAACATCACCGCTGATTTAGCTTGTAACCTGCTCATCGCTAAGCCTATAATTTATGCCGGAAACTTTATTCGGAATTTGTTACTTTCGTGGGAATTGGAAAGAGGTATACAGGTATAGGGAATAGAGGTATATGGAGAAGATCCATTATACCTGGCCCCAAGCATCATTAGTACGGCCCTTATACCATATGCCTCTATACCTTATATCCCAAGTATGGCAAAACTCCGCAAGCAGGACGCCCTCGATTACCACCAGCAGGGTAAACCCGGTAAAATAGAAGTTGTTCCTACAAAGCCCCACAGTTCGCAGCGCGACCTCTCGCTGGCTTATTCACCAGGTGTGGCCGAGCCCTGCCTCGAGATCGAGAAGAACCCGGAAGATGTTTATAAGTACACCGCGAAAGGAAATCTTGTTGCGGTGATTTCAAACGGCACGGCTGTGCTGGGCCTGGGAAATATAGGTGCGCTTGCCTCCAAACCGGTGATGGAGGGAAAAGGCATGCTCTTTAAAATTTATGCCGATATAGATGTGTTCGATATTGAAGTGGATGCTACCGACATTGATACATTCGTGAAGACGGTGAAGGCCATTTCACCAACCTTCGGTGGCATCAACCTCGAGGACATCAAAGCGCCCGAATGTTTCGAGATCGAAAAAAGACTTAAGGAAGAGTTGCACATCCCGCTCATGCACGATGATCAGCATGGTACAGCTATCATCTCGGCTGCAGCGCTCATCAATGCCTGCGAGATCGCGGGTAAGGATATTTCCAAAGTGAAGATCGTGGTGAACGGGGCAGGCGCCTCAGCGATTTCCTGTGCTAAACTTTATATTGGTGTTGGCGCGAAAAAAGAAAATATCCTCATGCTGGATAGTAAAGGCCCGCTTATTGCCGATCGCAAAGACCTTGACGATAATAAAAAATTCTTCGCGCGTGATAATGTGAAAGGTGTTTCCACCCTGGCTGATGCAATGAAAGGTGCGGATGTTTTCGTTGGACTCTCCAAAGGAAATATCGTGAATGCCGAAATGGTCCGCTCCATGGCGAAAAATCCCATCGTGTTCGCCCTGGCCAATCCCGATCCTGAGATTCCTTATGAGGAAGCGGTTGCCGCCCGTCCCGATGTCATCATCGCGACCGGCCGCAGCGATCACCCGAACCAGGTGAATAATGTATTGGGTTTTCCTTACATTTTCCGTGGAGCAATGGATGTACGGGCCACCAAAATAAATGAGGACATGAAGCTGTCGGCAGTGAAAGCCATTGCTGCCCTTGCAAAAGAAGCGGTCCCCGAATCGGTCAACCTTGCGTATGGTTCGCGTAACCTTAATTTCGGTAAGGAATATATCATTCCAAAACCCATCGACCCGCGCCTGATCTACACCGTTTCACCGGCCGTAGCAAAAGCAGCGATCGATTCGGGCGTGGCGCAACAAAAGATCACCGATTGGGATGCTTACAAACAGGAACTCATCAATCGCCTTGGTCTCGATAACAAACTCATCCGTTTCGTCACTACCAAAGCCAAGCAGCATCCCAAGCGTGTGGTGTTTGCCGAAGCTGACCATATAAAAATCCTGAAAGCGGCACAGGTGGTGAAGGATGAAGGCATTGCAAAACCCATACTGCTCGGCAATCCCGAAACCATTCGCCAGCGCATCGAGGAGTACCACCTCGACCTGCATGATATCACCATCATCGATCCCCGTGCCCGATCGGAGGATGAACGCAGGAACCATTACGCGGAATTATTTTTCCAGAAACGCAAGCGTAAAGGATACAGTTTGTACGAGGCGAAGAAAGTGATGCGCGAGCGGAATCATTTTGGTGCGATGATGGTGGAGGTGGGCGAGGCGGATGCTATGATCAGCGGCCTTACCCGAAAGTATGCCGACCCGATCCGCCCTGCGCTGCAGATCATTGGTGTGCAGCAGGGGGTGAAGCGCGTGGCGGGCATGTATATTATTGTGACCAAGCAGGGGCCTTTCTTTTTTGCTGATACAACCATGAATGTAAATCCCACAGCGCAGGACCTGGTGGACATTACCGTGCTCACTGCTCAAGCTGTTAAGCAATTCAACATTATTCCGCGTATCGCACTTTTATCGTATTCCAATTTCGGCTCTGTAGAAGGCGAAGTGCCTGATAAAGTGCAAAAGGCTGTTGATCTGCTGCATGCCAATTATCCCGGAATGATCGTGGACGGTGAGATGCAGGCCAACTTTGCACTCAATCAAAACCTGCTTAAAGAATTGTTCCCTTTCTCCGAACTGGTCGATAAAAAAGTGAATACCCTCATCTTCCCTAACCTCGCAGCGGGCAACATTGCTTACAAACTCCTGCAGGAGATGGGCGGGGCCGAAGCCATAGGTCCCATTCTCATCGGGATGAAGAAGCCCGTACACGTATTGCAGTTGGGCAGCTCGGTGCGCGAGATCGTGAACATGGTCACCATTGCCGTGATCGATGCCCAGGCGCATAAATAGGGTATAAGGGGATAAGGCATAAGGGAATAGGGGATAAGGAGACAGAGAAGTAGTGATAAAGTATGAAGGCGGGGCTTTCCACCAATTCACCCATCGCGCAAATTTGCTTTAAAACTCCCCAAGCCCCTTGCTATCCTATATGTAAGGAGCAATCATTCACGTTTTCCGACCCAGCCTTTATACCATATACCCTATACCCTTATGCTTTCTAATACCTTTTGCCCATCTCTTTGCAATAATTTCAATTGATCCAGCCTCGCCCCTCTTGCCTCTTCCCCTCAACCCCTTGATTTTGTGTATTTAAAATAAAGGCATATCTTTGCACCCCGGTTGGGAAAAATTAATGATTTGATTTTAAATAATTTAGACCAATGACAAAAGCAGAGATCGTAGCAAAAATTTCAGAGAAAACAGGCATAGAAAAGGTTGCGGTTCAAACAGCCGTTGAAGCCTTTATGAATGCCGTTAAACAATCTGTCAGCGAAGGACAGAGTGTGTATCTCAGGGGTTTCGGCAGCTTTATACCCAAAAAGAGGGCGGAGAAGACCGGCCGTAACATATCCAAGAATACCACCATTATCATCCCGGCCCACTATATCCCGGCTTTCAAACCGGCCAAGATATTTGTGGACAAAGTGAAGAAGAACGTGCCTGTGAAAGAGGAGAATAACAATAACGGATGAAACCAGTCTTAGCCCGGGCCATAGTGATAGGCTCGGCATTGCTATTAGTCGTTCTTTTATTTTTTGCACCGAAAAAAGCACCGGATACCGGTCCCGTTAAAGTTGGCCCTGTGGCCGATATTAAAATGGAGCTCAAGCTTACTCCTGATCAGCAGAAAATGTATGAGGGGCTCAGGCTCGCACTGGATAATGCCTCTAACGACAGTGATAAGGTAAAATCGCTTGAGGCGCTTACCACGTATTTTGAGCAGATCAAAAAGCCTTTGCAGGTGGCCATTTATTATGAGAAACTTGCGGAGTTGCGCAACACGGCCGAAGCCTGGTATGAATCAGGAGAAAGGTATTACCGCGCGGTGGGATTTGTAGCCGATAGCCTGGTTGGCAGCGTTTACCAGGATGCCATCAATTCCTATGGAAAATCCCTTGTGCTGGATAAGAACAGCGAGAAAGCTAAACTCAAAATGGGGGTTTGTTACGTGGAGCTCGGCAGCGATCCTATGAAAGGAGTGGGTTTGATGGTGGAGGTCGCTAACAGCAACCCGAAGAACATCGATGCCCAGCTTGACCTCGGTTTTTTCTCGGTCCGCTCACAGCAATTCGATAAAGCCCTGAAGCGTTTCAATAATGTGC
Source organism: Bacteroidia bacterium (assembly GCA_036522695.1). Classification (GTDB taxonomy): domain Bacteria; phylum Bacteroidota; class Bacteroidia; order JADZBD01; family JADZBD01; genus DATDFI01. The sequence continues at coordinate 3,963 of DATDFI010000571.1, forward strand.
TGCAGATCGATACGGGTTACAGTGAGGCTTATGTTTACCTCGCGCAAACATATGAGATGATGGGTGATACCAATAGCGCGGTAGGTTATTATGAAAGATACCGGGTGCGTGTAAAAGATACCGTTGTAAGCAACCAGGTTGCGGGATACATTAAGAAATTGAAGAGAAACAAAAAATAGTAACAACATTAAAAATTAAGATTATGCCAAGCGGTAAAAAAAGAAAACGTCATAAGATGGCCACTCACAAGCGTAAAAAGCGCTTGAGAAAGAACAGGCACAAGAAGAAGAACAGGTAGTAATCGCCTGTAGCTTCCTTACCGTCCCCTTTTTCTTTGGATGGTATTTCCCTGACCTAACATTGGTTTGCAACGGCATCTGCATTTAACGTGCAGCATGCCTGTTCGCACATTCAGGTATGAATGCGGGAGCCGAAGCGGTAAAACATGCCGCTCGTAATTTTGAACCGCTTTTCGTTATGGCGAAAGGCGGGATAACTTTAAACGAATAGAATTGAATAACGAACTTATAATTGATGTTCAACCCTCCGAAATAACGATCGCTTTACTGAATGACAAGCGGCTGGTTGAACTTCACCGGGAAAAAAGCAACACTAATTTTGCGGTGGGCGATATCTATCTCGGCCGTGTAAAAAAAGTGATGCAGGGCCTCAATGCGGCCTTCGTGGATGTGGGTTATGAAAAGGATGGATTTCTCCATTACCTCGACCTTGGCCCGCAGGTGAACTCCTTGAAAAAGTACACCAACCTTATTCTCGGTAATAAGGTGCAATCGGCATCACTCGATAATTTTAACCAGGAAAAGGACATTCCCAAGGACGGGAAGATCACCCAGGTTTTGCAGAGCAATAATCAGATGCTCGTGCAGGTGGCCAAAGAGCCCATCTCTACAAAAGGCCCTCGTATCAGCTCCGAACTTTCGCTGGCCGGCCGCTACATCGTGCTTGTTCCTTTCCAGGATAAGATCTCCGTTTCTCAAAAGATCAAGAAGGCGGAAGAGCGTACACGCCTGAAGCGCTTGATGCAAAGTATTTTGCCCAAGGGCTTCGGGGTGATCATACGTACGGTGGCCGAAAATAAAACGGTGCAGGAGCTCCATACGGACCTCAATGACCTGATGAAGAAATGGGAAACCATCTTTAATAACCTGAAAGGTGCAAAGCCCCCGCACAAAGTCCTGGGCGAGATCGACCGTACGGCAGCCATTATGCGCGACCTGCTGAACGCTACATTCAGCGCGATACATGTGAATGATCAGCGCATGTACGAGGATATCAAACGCAACCTCAGCACCATTGCGCCCGATAAAGTGAACATCCTGAAACTGTACAAAGGCACGGTTTCCATTTTTGAGAATTTCGGTATCGACAGGCAGATCAAGGCGCTGTTCGGAAAAACGGTCACCATGAAGTCGGGCGCTTACCTGATCGTGGAGCATACCGAGGCCATGCACGTGATCGATGTGAACAGCGGCAACCGCGCGCGCAGTGAAAATTCGCAGGAAACCAATGCCCTTGAAGTGAATTTGGAAGCGGCAGCTGAGGTGGCAAGGCAGTTGCGCCTCCGCGATATGGGCGGCATCATCGTGGTGGATTTCATCGACCTTCATTCGCCCGAGAACAGGAAAAAACTTTTCGAGAAACTGCGCGATGAAATGAAGCTGGATCGCGCCAAGCATAACATACTTCCTCCAAGTAAATTTGGTTTGATACAGATCACCCGCCAGCGTGTGCGGCCCGAGATGAATGTAGTTACAGCCGAGAAATGTCCTTCATGCGGGGGCACAGGAGAGATACAGGCGCCTATTCTCGTCATCGACCAGATCGAGAATAACATCCGTTACATCACCAAGGAGCAGAACCTAAAAAATATCACGCTCTTTGTTCATCCTTTTCTCGAAGCGTACATCAACCGGGGATTTTTGGTATCGCTCAAACGCAAATGGAGCTACAAGTATGGTAAACTCAATGTGAAATCCGCCAATTCCTACGGCTTCCTCGAATACCGC
>DATDFI010000572.1:0-5980 GCA_036522695.1 Bacteroidia bacterium
ACGACTGGCTCAGGCTGTCGGGAACGGTTTTGCCGTATAATGTCCAGAGAAAATTTTCAGGGCTCGGGTAATCCGCGATCCATGAAGTGCGAAAGATATCGGCCCCGCGGGAATGTTCTGCATCATCCAGTTTCTGCATCAGCGGAACAATGTTGTAAAGCACATTAATTTTCAAGGTGCTTTCCAATTCATTTTTGATCTCTTCCACCACTTTGGAATTTTTCGCACCACCGCTGTTCACTTCAATAGTGATGGTGGGAAAGCCTTTTCCTCCTGGATAACCGGCATCGGCCAAAAGTTTTTTCGCCATTTCCGGATCGTAGTGATAGCCTTTGATCTTGGTTACATCATAACCGATAAGGCTTTGCGGACAAATGCCATAAATACCGGGGCCATATGCTTCATGGTTCAAAACCGTCTCAATGATCTTTTCACGATTAATGGCATAGTTGAAAGCCTGGCGCACCTTTACATTATTAAAAGGAGGACGTGTCATGTTGAACTCATAATATTGGGTGGCGAGTTCGGGCGTGCGGTCAAGTAGATATTTTACAGGAGGCTTGCGGAAATCATTGATCTGTTGTTCTACCATTTCGCTGATCGATTCTGAAGGCAGACCGAACACCACATCCAGCTCACCATTCTTGAAAGCTTCCAGCTCTTTGGATTTGGTGGGAAGAAAGCTCACCACGATGCTGTCGATAAAAGGGAGTTTGTTGCCCAATGAATCGGTGCCGTAATAATTTTTGTTCTTCACCAAAATGATCTTTTCAGCTTTGTTATCACCGCTTGTCGCGATAAAAGGTCCTGTTCCAAAACGCAGTTTGTTGCCGTATTTCTCAACTCCCTCTTTGGCTACTACAAAACAGCCCGGGCTTGCCAATATATATAGGAAGGAAGAGCTGGGTGCGGTAAGTGTTATCTGCAAGGTATAATCGTCAATAGCTTTTATCCCGTCCAGGTCGCCTTTGCCCTCATAAAATTCGGTAGCGCCCTTTACTCTATCACGGAATGTTCCGTTAAATAGCTGATTATCTGCATTTTTTGTGCATAAAAGCTTGAAAGAATACACAAAATCGGAGGCTTTTACCTCGCGGCCTTTGCCTTCGGGAAAGCAGGGATCATCCTGGAAATGAACACCTTTCTTAAGACTAAAGGTATAAACGGTGCCATTATCCACTTTCCAGGAATCGGCAAGGGCCGGCTTTATCTCGGTAACATTACGGGGATTGAATTTCACCAATCCCTCATATACCTGTGCGGCAAGGTTAAAAGATATAATATCAGTAAGGCTATAGGGATAAAAAGTGCGGAAACGCTCGGTCTCATTAAGGCGGATAACACCACCGTAAACCCGGTCGCCAATACCTACCTGGCCATTACCATCGCCACCCGGTTTTCCCGAGCAGGAACAGAGTAGAACAGCAGCTAAAACCGGTATCGATAGCCAATATTTTTTCATAAAAAAAGGTTTAAAAACACAGGGGAGATCCCGTAAACAGTTTAATTTGCTAGAATAATATTTGCCCGCCAAAAGTACAAACTAAAACCTTAAAAAGGCACTATTTGCTTTAAATTGTCAAAAAAAGAGAAGCCTTTATCGAAGGAATACCTATATTTGACCGCTAAAAAAAACGAAATTTATTTTGTTATGATGAAATATCGTTTTAATATTGCGCTTTAATTTTTCAGAGGTAATTCGAAAGCAAGAGAGATATTATGTTTAATGTGACAAATAAGAGAATAATTTCCGCAGTTCTTGTTGCATTTTCAAGCTTTGCAACTTATGCAGGCAATATTGTCCTTGAAGGAAATTACCAGGGGAAAAACCTGTATGTTCAAAATCCTTTTGCGGGTTCAGGCGTTGGCTTCTGCACCATCAAGATCGAAGTGAACGGGCAGGTGACCAATGACGAGATCAACTCCAGTGCTTTCGAAATCGATTTTACCAACCTTGGCCTGAAAGTAGGAGATAAGGTTTCCGTGAAGATCGAACATAAGGACGATTGCAAACCCAAGGTACTTAACCCTGAGGTCCTTAAACCCAAAAGTACATTTGAATGCCCCAAGATGACCGCAGATCCCGATGGCACCATTAAATGGCAGACCACCGGTGAGCAGGGTAAACTTCCTTTTGTTATTGAGCAGTTCCGTTGGAACAAGTGGGTTAAGGTAGGCGAGGTAGATGGTAAAGGAACTGCCGGCACCAATGATTATGTATTCAAGATCACTCCCCATAACGGTGAGAACCAGGTTCGCGTAAAACAAGTGGATTACACCAGCCAGCCCCGTTATTCCAAACCCCTTAAATTCCAATCGAACGTTCCTCCTGTAGATTGTCCCAACCTTCGTCCTAATAAAACACTTGATTTTACCGGTGGTGAGACCATGTACGAGATCTATGACAAGTTCGGCAACATCGTGAAAAAGGGATTTGGCTCATCAGTGGACGTGACCAATCTTGCACCGGACGTTTATTACCTCAACTACGATAATAAGACCACGGAGTTCATCCGTAAAAAATAAGAGAGATTCTCTGAAGTGATCCCGGCCCGAAACGACCGGGATTATTTTTTTATACCAACCTCATGAAAAATATAGAACACATCGGCATTGCAGTGAAAAGCATGGAAACCTCCAACGCGCTTTTTGAAAAGCTTTTCGGGAAGGCGCCTTATAAGATGGAGAAGGTGGAAAGCGAGGGTGTGAGTACCTCGTTTTTTATGATGGGCGAAAGCAAGATAGAATTGCTGGAGGCAACCAACCCCGATAGTCCCATTGCGAAATTCATAGAGAAAAAAGGAGAAGGCATTCACCACATCGCATTCGAGGTGAAGGATATTAAAGCGGAGATGCAGCGGTTAAAGAACGAAGGGTTCACATTGCTTTCGGAGGAGCCCAGGCGTGGTGCCGATAATAAACTGATCTGCTTTCTTCATCCCAAAGGCACCAATGGAGTACTTATCGAGTTGTGCCAATCGATCTGATCTCAAGGGAAAATATCGAGTATCGTTTTCCCTTTTTCGAGATGGAGGGCGTGAATTCCCACCCTGCGCGCGCCTTCGATATGCCTTATGGTATCATCAATAAAAAGAGTTTCCTCTTTCCGCAACTTATTTTCTTCCAAAACCCTTTCGAATATTTCCGCATCAGGTTTGCGCATACCCATTTTGTAAGAGAGGTATTCGCGTTCAAAAATGTGGGAAAGATCGGGGAAGCCGTGCGCCTTCTTTAAATAACCGGAGTAGGCGGAATAATGGATCTCGTTGGTGTTACTCAGCAGGAAGATGCGGTGCGTTTTTTTTACACGCTGCAGCACTTCTACCCGGCCAAGGGGCAGGTCGAGCAACATGGCGTTCCAGGCGCTGTCAATGGCTTCATCACTTACGTTAAGCCCAATGAATTTTTTCATTTGCATACGGAACTCTCCCGGGCTGATGTTCCCTTTTTCAAAATCATCGAAGAGGCCTGTTTGCTGTGCATGTGAATAAATGGCATTAAGGTCCGGCAGACCAAGATCCAGGAAGGCTTTTTCGGTCAGCCCGAAGTCGAGGTTCAGCAGCACTCCACCGAGATCGAAAATGATGTTCCTTACCTGTGAGATTTGGGCCTCCATTAAGCAAAGATAAATGCAGAATGAGTGTTACGCCCTTAAAATTTTTACGGGCTGGAATTGAGGGTATTATCGCTGATAAGTGTATAAATAACACTTTGGTCCGTGTGCGCTGTGATTTTTCGTCTACCTTTGTGTAAAACATACACTAACATGGATCGCAAGAATTGTTACGAATATCCCCGGCCCGCGCTCACCACCGACTGTGTGATATTCGGGTTTGGCGGTAACGGGTTGAAGGTATTGCTGGTGGAACGGGAGAAAGAGCCCTTCAAGAACAAATGGGCCTTGCCGGGTGGATTCGTACATGAGAACGAAAATGCCGAAGAAAGTGCGGAGCGTGTTTTATTGGAGAAAACGGGAATGAAAAATGTTTTCATTGAGCAGTTGTACACGTTCACACAGCCCGACCGTGACCCGAGGGAATGGATCGTCTCGGTGACTTACTTTGCCCTGGTGAATAACCGTCAATTGCAGCTCATTACGGGCCGGGACATCGTAAAGGCGGAATGGTTCGGGGTCGGCCACGTTCCGCGCCTCGCGTTCGATCACAATAATATTGTAAAAAAAGCGCTGGAGCGTTTGCGCGGCAAAGTGAGGTACCAACCCATAGGTTTTGAATTGCTCGATGAAAAATTCACCCTTACGCAATTACAGCAATTGTATGAAGCGGTGCTGGGTACTGTGATAGATAAAAGGAATTTCAGGAAAAAGATCCTGGGAATGGGTTTGCTGAAAGCATTGAATGAAAAGGAAAAGAATGTGGGGAGGCGTGCGGCCCGGTATTTCAGTTTCGATCGTAAGGCGTATAAAAAGTTAACGGCTTCGGGTTTCAACTTTGAAATATAAAAATGAAAAATATGGACGATAAAACATTTGACATTGGTGTGATCATTGGCCGTTTCCAGGTCGATAAGTTACACAAAGGACACATTGCACTCATTGAAAGTGTGGTGCAAACGCATAAACGTGTGGTGATCTTTTTAGGAGTAGCTCCAACGCTGATCACGAAAAACAACCCGCTTGATTTTGTAGCCCGTAAAGAAATGATCCTTCAGCAATTTCCACAGTTAGTGGTCATGCCTATTCGCGACATGCCCTCGGATGAAGATTGGAGCAAGGAGCTGGATAAGCGTATCCGTGAATGTTGCCCGGTGGGATCGGTGATGCTTTATGGAGGGCGTGATTGTTTCGTGGAAACATATTCGGGAGGGTTCCCTGCAAGTGTGCTGGAGCCGCATGACAGCGTGAGCGGTACCCAGGTGCGCATTGAAGTAAGCAAGGAAGTAAAATCGAGCGCTGATTTCAGGGCGGGGATCATCTTCGCAGCATTCAATCAATACACTAAAGTTTATCCTACGGTTGATGTGGCAATAATGGATGGAAATAAATTATTGCTCGGGCGAAAGCCGAATCAAAAGAAATTCCGCTTCCTGGGCGGCTTTGCGGATGCAACAGACAATTGCTACGAAGAATCGGCAGCGCGTGAAGCGAGGGAAGAAAGCGGGCTGGAGATCGATGAGGTGGAATACCTCGGTTCCGCTAAAATAGATGACTGGCGTTACCGCAGCGAAGAGGACAAGATCATCACCCTTTTCTTTAAGGCAAAGGCGATATATGGTAAGGCCGAAGCTAAGGACGATATAAAGGAATTGAAATGGGTTGATGCAAATGCATTGAAGAAAGAAGAAATAGTGGATGAACACCATGTGCTGTACGATCTCTTGATGAAAAACATTAAAAAATAAATTTATGATACACAACAACATTATGCTGCTTACGGACAGCTACAAGCTCAGTCATTACAAGCAGTACCCGCAGGGAACTTCACAGATCTATTCTTATTTTGAATCCCGGGGAGGTAAATTCAACGAGGTGGTATTTTTCGGCCTGCAATACCTGCTCAAAAGTTATTTGAAGGGCGCTGTCGTTACTCCTGAAAAGGTCGAAGAGGCCGAAGCCCTGTATGCGAAGCATTTTGGAAGTCCCTCCTTGTTCTATAAAAAAGGATGGGAATACATTTTGAAAAAGCATGGCGGAAAATTGCCGGTCCGCATTAAAGCGGTTGCCGAAGGAACACCCGTTTCCGTTTCCAATGTGATGATGACGGTTGAGAATACCGACCCGAAGTGTTTCTGGCTCACCAATTTCCTCGAGACGCTGCTCGTGCAGGTTTGGTATCCTTGCTCGGTGGCCACACAGTCGAGAGAAATAAAAAAGGTGCTTCTTAAATACCTCGAACAAACCGGGGATACTTCGCTCGTTGATTTCAAGCTGCATGATTTCGGTTTTCGAGGCGTATCTTCGGTTGAGTCGGCTTCTATTGGCGGTGCAGCGCATTTAATGAATTTTATGGGTACCGATACT
>DATDFI010000573.1:0-3824 GCA_036522695.1 Bacteroidia bacterium
ACAGCACAACAAGTGGTGAACGTACCGGTGGGCCCGCCACCAACTGTTACGGTGACTTCGGGCAACGAAAATTGTTTCGGCCAGTGTTTTGCGCAGGCGAGCGCAACAGGATCAAGCGGAACTTCACCATATACTTATTCATGGAGTAACGGAGCAACCGGGGCAAATATCACGGGTTTGTGTCCCGGAACTTATTCGTGCGTGATCACGGATAATTACGGCTGCACCGCAACTTCAACCACAACAACCGTGAGCCAGCCTCCTGCGTTTAACGTTCAAACCAGCCAGGTTCGTTGTACGCAGGAGCAACCCAATGGAGCGGTTATCGTGAATGTAACGGGCGGAACGCCCGGTTACACTTATGCCTGGAGCACATTGCCTGTGCAAACCAACGATACTGCTGCAGGACTTTTGCCGGGAACATATACTGTTGTAATTGTGGACAACAACAACTGTCCCGATACTGCAACTGTAACTATTGATGATTGTCCGCGTGATTCCATTCACATTCCGAACGTGTTCACGCCAAATGGTGACGGCAAGAACGACAACTTCATCATTTTCAATGTGGGTTACACTTCATTTGCCTGCGATATTTACAACCGCTGGGGTAATAAAATTTACGGGTGGGATAACCCGGCAGGTTATTGGGATGGAAAAGCGGATGGTAAAGAGTGCTCGGATGGAGTTTACTATTATATTTTCCACGCCATAAAATACGATGGCACGAAGCTGGACGGGCAGGGATTTGTGCAGTTGCTGAGTGGGAAGTGATGTTTGGCAAACAAGAAATTAAAAAGATCCTCCGGTTGCGCGGGGGATTTTTGTTTTGGGAATGAACTACATTTGCATTAAAAACCTTTCAAAAGGTAGGTTCTCAGAATATTAATATGAATCGGACTTTTTTCGTCCTTATCGGAATTCTTATTCTTTCGTGCAATAATTCTTCTCCAAAAAATATGGAATACGAAAACAAACTCAATGCCTCGAAAAAGTATTATCCCTTTGACAGATGGAGGCAAGCTTTCAGTGATGGATTGGATCAGTACACCCAGGAAAATTGCGACAAGACAAAAAAAATATTTGACGACCTTATAGCTGGACTGATTGATTTAGGTCAAGAAGCAAGCGAAGAGAAAAAGATAGCTCTATTTAAAAAAGCTATTTTAGAAACTAATGAACTTGATGAACAATGTGATCACGGCTTGATCGAAACCGGGGAACGGGAAGACCTATGTGAATTAACAAACCAGATCACAATAGCATGCGGATTGGATCCTAAAAAATATGGCAGCGGTGAGGGCCTTGCAAGTGAATGGAGAGATTGGTAAAAACCTGGCAGAATAGCTTTGTACTGAGAGTTACAAAACCGAAGAAGAAAATAATCAAACCCCAAAAATTGGAACTGTTTACTTTACTACTGACAAGTACGAGAGGAACATTCCCATTATTCTGCAATGAAAATGTTCATTACGCATGCGTGAGGGATTGAACGGTTTGTTTGAGCCACCGCCACGTGAGTGGGCAGAAGCGAGTAGTGAAAGCCCGGCCCCGTAGGGCGGCTTGAGAAACACAATAAGTTACGATCCGATCATTCCGCACCTACGGGGACACGCCATCAAATTTTTAAATAAATTTGGTTGCGAAATACGCTCAATGAAAAAATTCCTCCCACTTCTTTTTCTTTTCAGCAACTCATTCCTCTTTTCACAAGGATACATGGGCCTTGATATCGGTCAGCCTATTGATCCCACTACAGGTGATATTAATTCAGGAACGGATACCGCCATCATTGGTGCCACCTGCACCAACTGGGTGCGCGTGAATTTTATTTTGGGTCCATGGTCATCGCCCAACGATCAAACTTTGCACAGCGGCCGTACCTGGTACCAGGCTTACAGCGAGATCATTGACAAACTGGTGGCGCGCGGAATTCAAGTGTACGGACTTATTGGCGCTGAAGCATACTCCTACCCTGCAGGCATGCTGGAGCAATACCCGGGTAATGATTCGGCAGGCAGTGTTGCGTGGATACAGAATTATGCAGCCAATTTTGTTTCCATCGTGGATATGTTCAAGGACCGTGTTCGCGTTTTTGAGTCGTACAATGAGCCCAACAACTGGACCAACAGCAATACGGCCATCGTTCATCCTGCCTGGTTCGCCCTCATGCTGCAGGAACTTTATTTGAATACAAAATATTTTAATGGCCATGATGCTGATCCTGCATGGCAGGTGACCCTGGTATCGGGAGCCTTGTTCACTTTCGATCTTAACTCGGGCGGACAGTACATCAACGATACCTACTGGTATGGAAAAAATGTTTTTGCCTGGGACTGGACCATGCAGCAAACGGGCTCTTATCCTCTGGACGGCTTCGGCCAGCATATTTACGTGGAGCAGGGAAGCTCCAATGTAACGCAGGTGACCAATGCAATGAACAATAACCTGAATGATTTCTGGACCAATATTTATGTGTACGAAACCGATCCGAATAAAAAGATATGGGTATCGGAATTCGGGTGGGAATCGGGGATATATGGAGAACAATTCCAGTCGGATAATTTGAGTACGGGATTTAATGTTATAACGAACGATGCGCGCGTGGCGTTAGGAATATGGTTCACGCAGCAGGATTTCCCGGGCGGGGACTGGGGATTATATTACATGGGAAATTTTCAGCCCAGCGACAGGAAGATCGCGTATTATACTTTCTCGAATATGCAAACCTGTCCTGCTTATCCAACCTCCGTAAAAAATAACGACAATGAAAATTCCTTTCAGCTGAATTATGATGGCACGTATTATTTTTTGGTAAGCGACCTTGCAAACTCACTGAACGTTCAGCTTAAGATCATCAATGATCTCGGCCAAACGGTGCGCATAAATTCCGTTGGGATTCCGGCCGGGAAAAATTCCATTCGCTTGGATACAGAAAACCTGGGCGCAGGAATGTATTTTGTGAACGCGGGGAGACAATCCTTCAAAATGGTTTTGCGGTGAAAAGGCTTTTCGCAGCGCTACCGCCCGCCCGGATGAAGAAATATTTCTTATTCCTGAATTTTCTCTCACCACTTTTTCTTTGCGCGCAGGATTCACTCGATGCGAAATTCGCCCGATCGGCATGCAATTGCTTTGGAACAGGCAAGGATTGGTATACCTCAGGGGATTTCAGGGCCTGTTTTGAAAAGGTGATGCAGGAGAACAGCGCTGGCATTATTGCCGCCTGCAAAAAAATGTATGGCGACACGAGTAAAGCAAGTGCACTCAAATACGGAGATGAATTATGGGGAAGGCTTTCCATTACCATGATCTCGAGTTGTGATATCTACTACCATTCCATTGATTCGCTTCGTTACGTTGACCTGGAAAAACTGGACAAGGACTCGATCAAAAAAGTGATCATGTATGTGAGCACAAGCAATAAAATGACGGGCGATGCTCCCTACTTCCTGCACCGCGGAGCAATGTATTTTGAGACAGGGAATTATAAAAAAGCTTTATTGGATCTTGATAATTGTTTGAAAAAGGACAGTACCAACGGGCAGGCCATTTTCTACAAGGCCTGGAGCCTGGAATTATTGAAGAGGTATGATGAAGCAAAAAAGCTTTATGATTCTCTTGCGAAGAATTCAGGAAAAAGTGAGTTCCTCATCTTTTCTGCGATAGTGGAGAGGAAGAAGAAGGAAGATCCAATGTTGAAGCCACGCTGACATCTGTCCGGTAATTGGATTTATGTTAAACCAGGCACGCCCTTCGGCTCGGGACCAAACCCTGCTCTTAAAAAGCCCTCCGGGCTTTCCAATTACAAGGCTCTCCCGGTT
>DATDFI010000574.1:0-6676 GCA_036522695.1 Bacteroidia bacterium
GTTCATCGATGCCGTATTTGATGTCGGCACCGGCATTGTAAGAAAACCCGTTGGAGTGAATGTAAGTTCCATCGGCATTATATAAAGGAGAACGTTCCGCGTAAGCGGAAACATAAGGGGTCATCGACAAACGCAAAGGAGGCTTGATATCCGAGATGCCCTGCAGTTTCGCAGCGTATTTTAAGAACTGTGGTGCATCCTTCGGCCAAAAGGGCCAGCGGTCTATCTCCCTGCGTCTGCGAATACCGCGGTGGAGTTCTATTCTCCAGTCCTGCTCTTTCGAACCGGGAAAGCGGATGGCGGAGTAGGGAATGCGAAATTCCGCACACCAGCCTTTGTCATTTAGTTTAACTGCGCTCAGCCAAACCGCATTGAACGTTTCATCCTGTAACTTCTGGTCGATCTGCACCCCGCTGGCCGACACACCGAAAACGTAACCATCCAAAAGTTTGTGATAAGTATCGAAGATGATGAAAAAATAATCGGAGTTAAGTCCATCGTCATCGCGGTTGCCGAGCTCATGTAAAATGCTGTCAGGATGTGTATCGTACATGAAAGCGCCCACATAAATGGCGTTGTCATCATACATTATTTTCACTTCGGTGCGTTGGGAAGCGGGCTTTTTGTAATCGGGATCGTGCTGGATGAAATCAGTGGCGATGGGAGCATTTTTCCAGGTCTCTTCATCCAGCACCCCGTCAATTTTGGGAGGGGAGGAGGTGCGGATGGCATTGAGCGTAAGCAGGCTGTCCTGTGAAAAGAGCAGGCAGTGGCAGAGCAGCAATAGCAGTAAAGTACCAAAGGATCTCATGGGTGGATAAAAGTACCGGAAAAGACGGGATGGGAGGAAAAAATTACATGAGCGGTTAGGGAGAAGGAGAATAGAGGAGGCTTGTTGAGAAAACGAAGAAGATCAAGAGACCTGTGGGCTGCCAAAATTTTAAAAAGTACATTTGAACCGGGACCTTTTCTCAACCCACGTGTATAAGCTTTACAAAAAACTAAAATGCGCTTAGCAGCCCTTTTCTTTCTCTTTCTCCCCTTTTCTATCTACGGCCAGATCAATTCTGATCTCGGCACAATAAGGCTGGGGAAAATAAAGAAAGTGGAGGTCCTCCTGGTTCATCAATGCCCCATGAATAAGCCGGACCGGGATACCAATAACCTGAAGATGGAACAGGTGATCCCTGGAAAATTCTCTGTCAATGCTGATAATATTTTATCCGACCCAAGCATTCGTTACCTGGAAGAGATCGACCGGCACAAGATGTCAGGTTTGAAGAGGCGGGACATGAGCGAAGGCGCGGTGGGAGATGAGTACCCGGTTAAATTCATCCGGGGATACACTCTTGCAGAAATGTCGAAGGGAATGAGCAGTGTGAAAGTGGTGGAGTATTACAAATAAGTGCCATGAGGGAATAATCGCCACACCCTTGAAAACTTGTTAATACTTTTTTACCCTCTTTTCCCTTTACCCCTTACCCTCTTACCCCCTTTTCCTTTATCTTCGCATCCCGGAATGAAGAACAAAGCAGTTACAACCGGTATGTCCTCCGCAAGGGGGATTTTTTTTGCCCGCGCTTCAGCCCAATTGAAAATGTCTCATATCTCACATTTCATACCTCACATCTGCAATGCCTAAAGACAAATCCATCAAATCCGTACTCATCATCGGCTCCGGCCCCATCATCATCGGCCAGGCCTGCGAATTCGATTACTCCGGCTCACAAGCCTCGCGCTCGCTCAAGGAGGAAGGGATAGAGGTCACCCTCATCAACAGTAACCCCGCCACTATCATGACCGACAAGGTTACGGCCGATAACATTTATCTCAAGCCGCTCACAAAAAGATCCATCATCGAGATCCTTGAGAAACACAAGATCGATGCGGTGCTGCCTACCATGGGCGGGCAAACCGCTTTGAACCTCGCGATCGAATGCGAGAAGGCAGGGGTGTGGAAAAAATACAATGTGAAAATGATAGGCGTGAACACGGATGCCATCCACACCACCGAGGACCGTGAGAAATTCCGGTTGCGCATGCTCTCGCTCGGTGCTGGCGTGTGTAAAGGAAGAACGGCCACTTCATTTTTAGAAGGAAAAGAAATTGCGCAGGAGATCGGTTTCCCGCTGGTGATACGCCCATCCTTCACCCTGGGCGGAACAGGTGGAGGATTTGTTCATACCAAGGAAGAATTCGATGCGGCCCTCACGCGCGGGCTGCATGCATCACCCGTACACGAGGTACTGGTGGAACAAAGTATTTTGGGCTGGAAGGAATATGAGCTGGAGTTGCTGCGCGATGGGGATGGCAACGTGATCATCATTTGCTCCATCGAGAATTTCGATCCTATGGGCATCCACACGGGCGACAGCGTGACCGTTGCACCTGCCATGACGCTGAGCGATACCTGCTATCAAAAAATGCGTGACCTCGCGATCAAATGCATGAACGGCATCGGGCAATTTGCGGGAGGGTGTAATATCCAGTTCTCGGTAAATCCCGACAACGAGGATGAGATCATCGTGATCGAGATCAATCCACGCGTGTCCCGTTCTTCGGCCCTCGCTTCAAAAGCTACAGGATATCCCATCGCAAAGATCGCGGCAAAGCTCGCCATAGGTTATCGCCTCGATGAGATCAAAAACCAGATCACAAAATCCACCTCCGCGTTTTTCGAACCCTCCATCGACTATGTGATCGTGAAAGTGCCGCGCTGGAATTTCGATAAGTTCAAAGGAGCGGACCGTCACCTCGGCTTGCAGATGAAATCGGTGGGCGAGGCCATGGGCATAGGCCGCAGTTTCCAGGAGGCATTGCAAAAGGCGTGTCAGTCGCTCGAAATAAAACGAAATGGTTTGGGCGCGGATGGAAAAGGAATGTCGGACCAAACCCAAATCCTCGAAAGCCTCGGCAACCCGAGCTGGAACCGTCTCTTCCACATTTACGATGCCTTCAAGATCGGGATCCCGTTCAAGACCATCCATAAATTAACGAAGATCGATCCCTGGTTCCTCAATCAACTGGAAGAATTGGTGATGCTGGAAAATGAAGTGGAAAAACATTCGCTCGATACTATTCCGAAGGACCTGATGCTGGAAGCAAAGCGAAAAGGTTTTGCCGACCGCCAAATTGCACACATGCTCGGATGTTTGGAAAGCAAAGTGTACGCGAAGAGAAAGGAGATGGGTATCAATCGCGTATTTAAATTGGTGGATACCTGCGCGGCAGAGTTCGAAGCGCAGACCCCCTATTATTATTCTACGTTCGAGGAAGAAAATGAATCCATTGCCACGAAAAAGAAAAAAGTGGTGGTGCTCGGTTCGGGTCCCAACCGCATAGGGCAGGGGATCGAATTTGATTACAGTTGCGTGCACGGTGTGCTTGCCGCTAAAGAATGCGGTTATGAGACCATCATGATCAATTGTAATCCGGAGACCGTTTCCACGGATTTTGACATTGCCGATAAGCTTTATTTCGAGCCGGTTTTCTGGGAACATATTTACGATATCATTTTGCATGAACAGCCGGAGGGGGTGATCGTACAGTTGGGCGGACAAACCGCGCTCAAGCTGGCGGAGAAGCTGGATAAGTATGGAATAAAGATCATCGGCACCAGTTTCAAATCGCTCGATCTTGCGGAAGACCGCGGAAGTTTTTCCACCCTTCTTCGCGACCTCAAGATCCCTTATCCCAAATTCGGTGTGATCGAAGATGCCGAGCAAGCAGTTGCGCTTTCGCGCGAACTCGGCTTCCCGCTGCTGGTGCGCCCTTCGTACGTGCTGGGCGGGCAAAGCATGAAGATCGTGATCAACGAGCAGGAGTTGGAACAGCATGTGGTGAACCTGCTGAAAGACATTCCGGGCAACAAAGTGCTGCTGGATCATTTCCTGGAGAAAGCGATAGAAGCCGAAGCGGATGCGATATGTGATGGAGATGATTCTTATATCATCGGGATCATGGAGCACATAGAACCTGCCGGTATCCATAGCGGTGATTCCAATGCCGTTCTTCCTCCATTCGACCTGAGTGAGAACGTGATCAAACAAATAGAGGACATCACCAGGAAGATCGCGAAGGCCATGCAGGTAAAAGGACTCATCAATATCCAGTTTGCAGTAAAAGATGAAGTGGTGTACGTGATCGAAGCCAACCCGCGCGCCTCGCGCACCGTTCCCTTTATCGCCAAAGCCTACGATGAACCTTACGTGAATTTTGCGACCAAGCTGATGCTGGGTGAGAAAAAAGTGAAGGACTTCAAATTCACCCCCCGCAAACACGGCTATGCCATAAAAGTTCCGGTGTTCTCTTTCGAGAAATTCCAGGATGTGAACAAAGAGCTCGGACCCGAAATGAAATCAACCGGTGAAGCCATCTACTTCATTGATGACCTCGAGGATGAATTTTTCCAGAAGGTTTACGGTGAAAGGAACCTTTACCTGAGCCGCTGATGCCTAAAAAGTGATCTTTATCATGGTTTTGCGGGCATTCGATCATATTTGCTCTTTGCTGGAGGGTGTATGTTTGACAAAATCCTCCGATGAAACTTTTTTTCCATTTCTCAAAAAGCGGGTGCCTTGCGATCGTCAGCATCTTTGTCATTTTCATCATTGACCTTGCGGCACCTCCCGACACAAGCATAGGAACCTTGTATATTGCGGGAGTACTCCTTTCTTTTAACCAGAGTAAACGCGGAGTGGCAGGCATTGCCTGCCTGGCAACACTGGCCATGGTACTCGACATGCTCATTACCGTTGACCTGGAGCAGGTGGATAAGGTTTTCATGATCAATAAGGGAATCTCTTTATCAGCGATATGGGTGGCCGCGCTTATACTTATGAAGTACCGCCAGCTCTATCAATACCATTTAAAAGAAAGAGAGGAGCGTGTACAGATCGCAAGACAGGTGCTGTTTTTCACTTCGCACGAGATACGAAGGCCCATCTGTACACTTTCAGGGCTCATGAACCTGATGTATGAAACGAAGCTCGAGGAATGTGAAAGAGAGATCGCGCTGGTGCATTTGCGCGACCAGGTGAAAGAACTGGATGAATGCACCCGAAAACTTTCCGATCATATGTATCGGGATAATGTGGAAGGTTCTTTGCCAGGGGAATTATAATGGCGGGGAGAGCCCGGTGACAGGGTCCAGGAGCATGCTTTCCCCGGCCCTCCAGGCCTTTTTTATTTCTCCCGGATTGTGTGTATGTTTGCAGCCTCGTCCCCGGGAAAAACAGCTTCTATTCGTGAAAAAGATCTCTCTTATTTGTTTTGGCGCCTGCGCTTTGCTGCTTTCAGCCTGCAAGAACGACCTCGATGTGGTGGACGATTACCGCGAGACCATGGTGGTTTACGGTTTGCTCGATCCCGCTGATACCGCGCAGTACATCAAGATCAATAAAGCATTTCTCGGTCATGCCGATGCCTACACCATGGCCGGCCAATACGACTCATCCAATTATGTGCACGGTGAGATCACCGCTTATCTCCAGCGCTGGCTCAACGGTGTGCAGGTGGGGGCCAATATCCCGTTGGTGCAGGACAGCCTTATTCCGCGCAGCGCGGGCGTGTTTGCCAATCCCGGCCAAATGCTGTACAAAACCACCACACCCATTGTGCAGGACGGCAGCGATTATCTTATTTACGTGGTCAATAACCGTACAGGAAAAACGGCCACTGCCAAAACGGATATCATACAGCAGTTCAATGTGACCACGCCTATCCTGAACCAGACCATCAACCTGGTTGGGCAAAATGTTTTCACCACCAAATGGAAAACGGCAGCAAAAGGCCGCTTGTTCAGCCTGACCGTGCGGATGCATTATAAGGAGCGTTTTGTGTTCGATACCTTGCAGGTGGCGGATAAATACATCGACCTTATTTTTGATCCTGTGCGTTCGGGTACGCTCAGTGGTGGAGAACAGCTCGAGCAAGCTATTGCACCCCGCACTTTTTTCCAGAACATCAAAAATTCACCTTTGCTGAACACCGATCCCCAGAAGGAACGCTTCTTCCAGTCGCTGGAATTCATTTTCTCGGCCGCTGCCGAAGATTTTTCCACTTACATGGATGTACAGAATACCACCATCGCCACTTTCGGTGACCATCCTTTTTTCAGCAACATTACCGGTGGTGTTGGGCTTTTTTCTTCGAGGTATAATTATTCCATTCCCAATATCGGGCTTAACGCTGCCAGCAAGGATTCGCTGAAGAACGGACAGTATACGTACGACCTCCGTTTCCGTTAGGACAATAAATTTTGAAAGTAAAAGGCCGGTGATCATTCCCGGCCTTTTTTTATTTGATGATAACGAGTTTTACCGATCGCTCGTATTCCTCGCAGGAGATACGAACGAAATAAATTCCGGGAGAAAGATCGGTGGAGAAGGATTCATTGTAGTTGCCTGCATTTCTTTCTTCATTAAGAATGCTTCCCACTTTCGATCCATTCATTGAATAGAGTTCTATCCTCACGTGTTGTTTGCGCGCAATGCTGAACTGAACGGTTGAAGCGGATAGTGCTGGGTTGGGGTAAACGAGAACATTATCGGTTTGCCCTGGTAAATTTGGTTCGCCCTGCGGCAGGTTCAGGTAGTACGCAAGAAAATCAGGATGGAAATAACCATCCGAATTATCAAAACCTCCCCCGATGAAGGTAAGTCCCGGGTACGCATTG
>DATDFI010000575.1:0-5332 GCA_036522695.1 Bacteroidia bacterium
ATCTCCTTTATTCCATCCACCAGGCGATCGAGGTCCTGCAGGGAAGTGTATACACTCGGTGTCACGCGAATTCCATTTATCGCTTCGTATTTAATGGCCACCGTATGAACTCTTTTCTTCTCGAAGAGTTTACTTTCAATATCGCTGGCTTCCCACCCCTCAATGCTCATGTTCATGAGTGCGCAGGAGTACTGGGGCAGGAGAGAGGTGTTGAATTTCACTTTGGGTAATCCCTTCACTTTATTCACCCAGTAATTTTTCAGGTAGCGCAGGCGTTCTTCTTTACGCTTTGAGCCTATGATGTTGTGAAAATCCACGGCATTGGCAATGGCCATTTCCGAAGCGAATGAGCGGGTACCCAGTGTTTCGAATTTCCGGATGTCCTCTCCATCGGGCTTATCATTCGACAAAAGGGCCCAGATATTTTTTATCTTATCTTTTTTAATGTACAGCATCCCGCTGCCGAAAGGTGCGCAGGCCCATTTGTGAAGCGAGGTCGCAAAATAATCACACTCCAGGTCCGGAACTTTATAATCGAGATGTGCGAAGGTGTGCGCCCCGTCAACGATCACTTCACAGCCCTTGCTGTGCGCCATCTGCGCGATCTTTTTCGCAGGAAGTATCTGGCCGGTCCAGTTGATGATGTGCGTAATGTGAACGATCCTCGTTTTATCGGTGATGGCCTTTTTATAAAGGTCCACGATCTCATCGTCATTCTCCATAGGATGCTTCAGGTCCAGCCACACCAGTTTTATGCCATCCCGTTTTTCCCTCTGCCTCCATGCATTCATCATATTCGGGTAATCGTATTTGGTAAGCACCACTTCGTCACCTGCTTTCAGATTCAAACCAAAGATCACCGTGTTCAAACCTTCCGTTGAATTGCGGTTGATGGAAATTTCATCAGCAGAACACCCGGCCAGGTCCGCTAATTTCTGGCGCAATGGTTCGCGTCCCTGGTCGAGAATGCGCCACATGTAATACGAAGGCCCTTCGTTACACATCTGGTAATACTTGATGTGCGCGTCCTGCACTACCTTGGGTTGAGGACTTACGCCTCCATTATTAAGGTTTATAATGTTTGCCGAAACAGTGAAGCTCTCGCGTATCCAGCTCCAGAAATCTTCGTCACTGGCTGCATCAAGCGGGGACAGTTTATCCACCCGCTTTACCTGCCGTTCCAGCTCTGCCGCAAACAAAGGATCGGTGAGTTTTAAAAAGGAGAACGAACCGGCAGCAATTGCCGCTTTTTTAAGGAAGGATCTGCGCGTAGACATGGGAGTGATTTAGGAGAACCAAATATAGCGCAAGAGGTGTGAAAAGCCAACTATTTTTATGCAACGATTATTGTACATTTAGTGTCTGCTAACAAACACATGGCATGAAAAAAAACCTGCTTGCGTTTTTCATTTCTTCTCTCAGCATCGCTGGCGCGCAAAACCCCGTTTGTATTCCACCGGTTGGCTACGATTGCGTGACCCAGCCTAATTTCATAGATTCCGTGGTAGTGACGCTGGCGACCGCCAACTTCAGTAATAACGGCACCGATTGTAACACGCAGGACAACAATTATGCGGATTACCAGAATAAGATAGCGAGGGAAGCGCTGGGTGACAGTTTTAGGCTGCATGTACGTCTCAACAATTCTTTCCCGGCTTACCTGGGTGTATGGATCGATTGGAATAATGACCTCGTTTTCTCGAATGGGGAACAGGTTTACCTTTCACCAGGCACACTTACCGTTAAAAATATCCTTGTGAACGTTCCGGCCAATGCAGCCAGTGATACTGTGATCATGCGTATACGCAGCATGCCGGTCGCTGGAGGTCCCTGCGATTCGGTTGCATCCGGTGAGACGGAGGATTATCGCCTTATTTTATATGATGCTACTTCCGTGAATGGGATCACACTTGATGATGCGGACTGGTCAATAGGTCCCAATCCCGCAAAAGAGCAGCTGCATGTGGCCTTGAATTATAAAAATGAGATCCCTGTTCTTGTTCTTGACGGATCGGGGAGAGTGGTGTGGTCGGGGAGGCTGAAGAATGGCGGAGTTGACATTGACGCTTCGCATTTTACTGCCGGGATCTATTTTGTGAAGATCCAGGTGAACGGGAAAACCTCAGTGAAAAGATTTATTCATATTTAAAAACGGGATCATGAAAGAATGCTTACTTCTTGCTGTCTTTTTATTCTCCTCCTCATTTTCATTCGGGCAAACGGCCGGGCCCAACAATCCTGCGATGGGCACCTGCGTTCCGGGTTCAGCCTGCCTCGCCTGTCCCGGATCGGTATGGAACAGCCCCGCTAATGTGATCGCACAGGACAACAGCCTTGCAACCTGTGTGCTCACTCCTAACGGACAATGTTTCCAGTCCAATTGTTTTTACTCGCGCTATTTGTATGCGAGCAACTTCGGTTTCAATATTCCTACAGGCGCCACTATCGATGGTGTAACGGTTGATATTTACCGCGCACCGGGTAATGTGAACAGCGTGGCGGATTCGAGCGTGAGGCTGGTGCAAAATAATTTGCCGGCCGGAATGAACAAAGCCATGGCCGGCACCTGGCCTCAAACTGCCGCCTATTATACTTATGGCAGTGCAAGCGATACCTGGGGACTCATCTTAACACCCGCTGATATCAACGATATGAATTTCGGGGTGTATTTGCGTATTTACAATGTAAATAACAATACGCTGACCCCTTTCGTTGACCATATCCGCATTACGGTTGATTATACTTCCACTACCGGAATTCATGATTCACAAACCTCTTTTGCTTCGCAGTTCAATGCCTTTGCGAATGGGAATGAATTGGAACTTTCATTTACAATGCTGCAGCAGGGCGCTGTAAATTTTAAAGTGTTCGATATAACGGGTAAAGAAGTGTGGAGCAGGTACTACAGTCAACTGCAGGAAGGCAATCACACGGAAAAAGTGAAATTAAATGGTGCGGCTGAGGGGATCTATTTTGTGCAGATGCAAAGCGGGAGCTCGCTGATCACGAAGAAATTCGTTCTTCGGGATTGAGGCCGTTCAAATATTCTCCAGCGCGGGGGCCCAGGTTGAACAAGAGATCAAGGATACTGAGGTTGGAAATGAACCCGTGTTTGTTCCCGAACACCTGCAGGTAGCGTGGGGTTTCAATGTTCAATACATTTTTCTTGGATAAGCAATCCCGCAGGTCAGTCGCATACAGCGGCTCTTTTTCATAGGTGGAAGTGAAGTTGGCCTCTTTTTTTATTTCCAAAAGCCCTAACAAGCGCTCCAGTAACTTCGCATTGTATTCCCACAACAAGTCAAATTCATTTTCATAGAATGCACGCAGGTCATCTTCATAATATTCGAAAAAGGGAGAGGAGCGGTATGCCGCTTCGAGGGAGCGCCAGTGGTTTTTTTGCCATCCCGTTTTGTTGCTGATGCGAATACTTTTCGTGATGCTTTTGTCCCTGCGCTCATGCAGGGGGACCACCAGGTGTTGAATTCCGTTGGGACTGTAAATGCTGCAGCGACTGCGCCAGGTTTGTTTTTCGAAATGTTCGTGTAGCTCTATAAAAACTTTTTCAGCGCGCAGGATGTGTGCGAAGTAATGAATGGGAGGGAGGTAAGATGTGGGGAGCAGGATGTTCATGTTGTCTGCATGCGACCCTCTCCGGGGTCGGAAAAATTTTGGCTCGTTATTTTATGATCATGCGGCTCCTTCGGAGCCGGTAATCGATGATGCATTCAGAGATCACCGGGGCGATCTCGCACTGTCCTTTCTATTTAGCCCTGATGGAGGCATTAATTAATGCGGGCGTAAACGATGAGGCAGATCATTCGCCATCGTAAATTATTCCAAGGAGCTCATGAATGTTTCGCATTTCTTCACTCGCTCACCACGCAACCTTTGCAGCTCCTTCCGAATGACAGTATGCATTAATTAATGCCGACAGCAGGAATGCCGGTCCAATGTTGTACTGTCGTTTCGCTCCCACCGCAGGCATTACAACAAGCAACCTCATCTTATCCACTTTAACCACCTTCCGCTGCGGCCCGGCTCCTTGTTTGACGAAAATAAAATGAACGAAGCGCGGCCCACAATATGATCTTCGGGAACAAAGCCCCAGAAGCGTGAGTCGAGGGATTCATGACGGTTATCGCCCATCATGAAATAATAATTCATTTGAAAAGTGTAATACTGCGTGCGCTTTCCATTGATCAGGACGGAATCGCCAAGAACGGCCACCTTATTTTTTTCATAAACGCTGATGATGCGCTTGTACAGGCTGATGTTTTTGGAAGTAAGCTTTACACTGTCGCCTTTTTTGGGGACCACGATGGGACCGTAAAAATCCACATTCCACTTATAAGTTGTGTCGTGCGGGAAAATATCGGGATCGTAAAAGCCGCGCTTGTGCACATTGAGAATAACGGAAGAAATATTTTTTTTCTGCTTCAGCGAATCGGCCAGCGCAGGCGGCATGTACAAATAATAATGTCCCTTCATGGGCATGTACGTAGCCCACTCAATGCCCATTTGCCGCACCATATTCGAATCAATCCCTGCCGTATCGGTGTTCACTGCATACAATAACTGCATGCCTTCGGGATCCTGCGCGCGCTTCCCGTTCACGTATACCTGCGTGCTGTCGACCAGCAGCGTATCGCCCGGTAACCCGATGCAGCGTTTGATGTAATGTTCGCGGTGGTCGATAGGGAATTCCGTATCCATTGGATAATTGAACACCACCACATCGTTACGTTGTACGGAGGAATAGCCGGGAATTCGCAAGTAAGGAAGATGGAACCAATCGAGGTAAAATTTTTGGTGTGCGAAAGGCAATGACAGGGGAGTGATGGGCAGGCGTGGCCCGTATGCAAGTTTATTCACCACGATATAATCGCCCTGCAGTAAAGTGGAGCGCATGGAGCCGGAAGGAATGTTGAAGGCTTCGAAAAAGAATGTGCGCAAAAAAAGCCAGGCGATGAATGCCCAGAATATCGAAGGCATCCACTCCTTGTAAAATCTTTTTATCCCGGAGCCGAGCCCCATTTATTTTTTCGTTTTGCCGGCCGTTGTTTTTGCAGGAGGATTTTTACGGTTGCGGTACGAGTTGTATCCCACAAAAAGCCCGACCACGACCAGGAAAGGGATGAAATAGGAACGGGAAAGCCCTTCGGGACTGATGAACGTGAAGGCGCGTCTCCAGCGGAACTTTTTACTTGCCTTTACATCCGGGTCGAGCGACATCCAGATGAAAACACCTTTGCCCACCACGTGATCTTCGGGAACAAATCCCCAGTAACGTGAGTCGAGAGAGTTATGTCGGTTATCGCCCATCATCCAG
>DATDFI010000576.1:0-3057 GCA_036522695.1 Bacteroidia bacterium
ATAAATGCCTGGGTACAAAAAGATGCCTATGCTAACGAAGCGTTCTATCGTTTTGATGTGCGCGATTGGCTCGAGAGTAAAAAGAGCGGAAAAAAATTAGCGGCCATCCTTTCCTCTAAACAAATCGCATGAGCGTTGTCATTTTACTTTTAGAATGAGACCTTTCCATTTGTTCATCCCTTTTTATTGAGCTAAATTTGATGAACATGAGCCGGCATTTATTCCTTTTATTATTCTTCCCTCTCACCCTCCCCGCGCAGCCCGCGCTCTTCGAGAAAATTTTCGGCACGCATCATAATGAGCAGGCGCGTTCGGTGAAGGAGCTGGCCAGTGGCTCCATCTACGTGCTGGGCTTTTCCGATTCATCCATTTACGGAGGCATCGATGCTTCTCTTTCCAAACTCGACCGGTATGGGAATTTATTGTGGACAAAATATTATGGCGACTCGTCCGATAATTTTGGCTTGTATTTGAACAAAACGGCTGACGGCAATCTTGTTTTTTGCGGGGAGCGTCAATCCAATTTCGGTGCGCAGGTGGATGCCTATACGATCAAGGTGGATACCGATGGAAATATTTTATGGAGTAAACTTTATGCCACTGCGCTCAACGAATCGTTCAAATACGTGGAGCAAACGGCTGACGGTGGATATATACAATGTGGTTTCGTGAGCGATAATTTCGGTTATAATGACACTTACGTGATGCGTACCAACGCGCAGGGTGATTCTGTTTGGGCAGTCACGATAGGCGGCAGCAACAATGACTATTCGGATGCGGTGCATGAACTGGCCGATGGAAATTTTATTGTAACCGGGGATACGAAAAGCCAGGGCTTCGGGGCGTATGATGTGGAACTTACAAAGCTGGATGCAAGCGGGCAGCAGCTTTGGGATTTTCCGTATGGCGACCAATATAACAACGGGTGCCAGGGTGTTTTCATGAATTCATCGGGGAAATATATTTCATATGGTGAGACCGCCATTTATAACAATTCCCCTTTTGATTTTTACATGGAGCAGATCGATACTTCGGGAAGCAGCGATTGGAGAAGGACCTTTGGCGGGACAAATGCGGACGCTATATTTTCCATCGTGGAGATGGGAGACAAGGGGTTTTTTTTCACGGGATATTCAAACAGTTATTCCAGTGGTCCTTTGAACCTTGTTGCGGGCCGCACCGACTCGGCTGCCAATTTGCAGTGGGTGCGCATATACGGGGGGCCGGGTATTGATATAGGATACGAGATCATTCATTCGGTGGATGGGGGTGTGGTCATTGCGGGAAGTACAGTAGACAGCACTGATTTTACAGGGCAGTATTATTTATTGCATCTTAACGATAACGGTTACCTGAGCGGGCTGGGTGAACATAATGATAAGGAGGAAGGTGTCAGCCTGTTCCCGAATCCTAATTGCGGAAGCTTTAACATTTATTGTGAGAACGCGGGGGAGGGCGCCTGCGTTAAATTGTACGCTTCCGATGGAAAATTGATGTTTAATGGCCCTCTTATTGCTAAGAATAACAAAATATCGCTTGAGGGAATTGCGGCCCCCGGTATTTACTTTGCAGAAGTGTTTGACGGGATGAACTATCACCATAGCAAAGTGGTGATCGAGGGGGGGAGATAAATTCAAAACATTTAACTATATTTGATATTCCTTAACTGAAATAATATGAAGAAAATTTTACTTATCGCGTTTTCAGGATTGTTCATCGGGCGGGTAGCGGCTCAATCGCTCCAGATCATGGATACCCAGAACAACAACCTTCCCAACGGCACCGTTTCCGATCTCTGGTACGATGTGAACGCATCGGCTCCGTATGAGGATTATACCGTGAAGAATACTTCCGGCAGCAGCAAATTCATCAAGTGCAGGCGTTACGAGATCAGCACCGTTAACGGAACTTCCAATGTGATCTGCTGGTACATTTGTTATGCTCCTGCTGTGAGCGTTTCGCAGTCGGTAAATATGCCTTCCAGCAGTACACATACTTTCACCACGCACTATTATCCCAGTGCGAACGTGGGCACTACGATCCTTAACTACACTTTCTGGGATTCGCTCAATCCTGCCGATTCGGCATGGTTCACTGTGCGCTGGCACATCACTCCTACAGGCGTGAACAACCTGGTCCAGCCCAGCGGGAATATCTCTAACGTATTTCCTAACCCGGCCAATGTGAATGCGAACATTAATTTCCAGTTGAACAATACCGCTACAGCGATCGTCAGGATCTACAACATTGTAGGTACCGAGGTGAAGCGCATCAACGTGAATAACAAAGAAGGCTTGCTTACGTTCAGCGTGAGTGACCTCGAACCCGGTATTTATTTCTGCAGCTTTATTGCCGATGATAAGGTGCTTGCCACCCGCAAGCTCACCGTTACAAAATAATTTTTGTTTTAAATCTTTACTGGTAAAAGGTCCCTCGTTTCAGGGACCTTTTCTTTTTTGTACCGCATACTTGCGGCTTACCCGGCTAATGAACTTGAATTCCGATCCCGTTTTCACTAAATTTGATGGAGTTTGCACGCGATGAAAAAATACCTCAGCATTTTTTTCCTGTTCCCTTTGCTGCTGAATGCGCAGCCTGCCTTTATCAAAAGCCAGCTTAATGCCATAGCCGATTGCGAACGCAAGGCCAGCGCACAAAATATAGATCCCACGCTGCTCACTTCCGTTCATGATTACGATGTGAAATATTTGCGCTGCCGCTGGACCACCGATCCCGCAGTGCGATCCATTACCGGGGATGTTTGCACGTATTTTGTTCCAACGGTTGCCGGTTTTGATTCTGCGCGCTTCGATCTCACCGATTCACTGCTGGTGGATTCAGTGAAGTATCATGGCATTTCACTTGCGTTTTCGCACACCGGTAATTTGCTCACGGCTTTTCTTCCGCTTGCTGTTCCGCAAAATATCCTTGATTCCATCTCCGTTTTTTACGAGGGCGTTCCGCCCAATACCGGTTTCGGTTCGTTCACGAATGATATTCACAATAATGTTCCTATCGTATGGACACTTAGCGAACCTTATGGCGGCAGCGACTGGT
>DATDFI010000577.1:0-3512 GCA_036522695.1 Bacteroidia bacterium
AGCGGTTAGGATTGAGGCGGTAAATGCTGTCGCGGACGATACGTGCATCACGGTAGCCGCGCTCCTTGTATTTGTCGAGGATCTTCTCTTTGTCCTTCTCAAAATCGTCATCAATGAGTTTGCCCGAGTTGAAAGGGTCCCACCAGCGTTTACGCTTGGTGTCCTTCATGGTGCGGTACAGTTTTCCTGTTTTGAATTCAGTTACCCCGATAAAGTGAATGTCACCGATGCGGACCTTGGGGCCGATATTGATATTGTATTCGATCTTAAGGCGGTTGGTGTCCTTTGCAAAGGGAGAGGGCGACAATTTGTATTCGACCGTTACATCAGGATAGCCTTTGTCGGTAAAATATTCCTTGATGGTATTTTCCGCTTTGGAGAGAACGCTTTCAGTGGATGGTTGATTGGTGAGTCTTATTTTTTCAGCAACGTCCTTTGCTTCGTGGCGGGTGAGTGTGCCGGGCTTGAACGTTACAGTGGCGATGCGCTTTTTCTCTCTTGTGCGGATCACCAGCCAAACAAAATTTCCTTTCACCTGCTCGGCATAGATCTGGATATCTTCGAAAATGCCCTGCTTCCACAAACTGGTAATGGCTTTGGAAAGATCGTCACCGGGAATGCGGATCTTGGCTCCGGGGTGAAGGCCGGTGGAGGAAAGCATGATCCCGGTATCGAAAGGGACCACTCCTTCAAAGCGAACGTTGCTGATGATGTATTCTTTGGGATTGGCGTAATTGAGCAGGTTGGTGTCGCCACCCAGGATCACCTGCGCGTGCATGCGCGAGGGCATAAGTACTATCAATAGCAGAAATA
Source organism: Bacteroidia bacterium (assembly GCA_036522695.1). Classification (GTDB taxonomy): domain Bacteria; phylum Bacteroidota; class Bacteroidia; order JADZBD01; family JADZBD01; genus DATDFI01. The sequence continues at coordinate 814 of DATDFI010000577.1, forward strand.
AAAATAAAATACGTTTCATCATTGGGGAATTATCTGTTCGCTGGTCTTCCCGAAACGTCTTTCGCGTCCCTGGAAATCGATGATGGCCTCGTAAAGGTCTTCTTTACGGAAATCGGGCCACAGCTTTTCGGTGAAATAAAATTCAGCGTAAGCGAGCTGCCAAAGTAAAAAATTACTGATGCGATGCTCCCCGCTGGTACGTATCATCAATTCCGGATCGGGAATATCTTTGGTGGTGAGATGCTCGTCAATAAGCTGTTCATCGATATCCTCGACAGAAAGTTTTTTCTTTTCCACTTTCGCTGCGATCTCTTTCACCGCGTTCACGATCTCCCATTTTGAGCTGTAGCTGAGCGCGAGCACCAGGGTCATGCGCTTATTATCCTTTGTTTTTTCAATGGCGCTCATCAATTCCTTATAGCACTTTGGAGGCAGGCTTTTAAGGTCGCCAATGGCTTCCAGCCGGATGTCATTTTTATTCAGCGTTTTTGTTTCCTTGTTGATGGTGGTCACCAGCAGGGACATCAATGCGTCCACTTCGGCTTTGGGTCGGTTCCAGTTCTCCGTAGAGAATGCATACAGGGTCAGGTATTTTATTCCAAGCTCCGCGGCAGCAGTAGTGGTTTCACGCACGGCCGTTACACCATTGTGATGACCGAACACGCGCAGTTTGCCTTTTTGCTTGGCCCAACGCCCGTTCCCATCCATGATAATGGCAATGTGACGCGGCAGCTTATTCGGATCGACCTGGTGTTTAAAATGCATGGAGGTGTAAAAGAATTTCGGGATCAGTTATAGCTGTAGCATTTCATTTCCTTCGCCCTGAGCTTAAAGGTGAGCATGATGCCCACGAACGAATACCAGTCCTTTGTGCTCGAATCGCCACGCTGCTTGCCGATGTTGGCATTGTGGTCCGTATTGAGACTGGGATCGGAGAAATAGGCAGAAGCGGGCCCATGATAAGAAGCAAGCACGGTGGGATCAACATACACCTTGCTGCAATCGTCAATATAATCGGTGAAGGTCTTGCGCCATCCCCACTCTACGGAAACACCTATCATGCGCGAAATGCTTGCTTTGATCCCGATACCGAAAGGCAAAGAGATCTGCGTGAGCTTATAACGTTTATCTGAATTCAAAGGGGTGCCCTGGCCTTCGGTTCCGAGTGGCTGAAGGTTGTAAAAATTATCACCTATTTGTCCTTGCGGATTAAAATGGAAACCGGCAATGCCGCCAAAAACATAAGGTGTGAAAGGCGTTTTGCTGTTGCCGAGAGTGTATTCGAGAAAATTGAATTCGAATTCAGCTGCCAGTTCGGTGATAGGTGATTTGAAAGCGAGGTTGCGCGTGATCTGCGAGGGCGATCCGGATTGTGAATCGTCACCTTTAACACTGCCGAAAAGCAGATTGGCTTTGATATCGAAACGCGGGTTGAAGTTGTAACGGTAAACCACCCCGCCCGCAGGCTGGGTAAGGCTGTTCAACTGGGCGTGATTAAGGTCTCCAAGGTAATAGCTGCCTCCCAGGAAAATGCCGAACTCCTGGTACTTTTTGCTTTTTTGAGCAAACCCGGCACTGCATAAAACAAGAACTGAACAAGTGAAAAGAGCGATACGCTTTACCATGATCCGGGTCGATTTTTACTTTAACGTGAATGGGGACGAAATATTGTATACGGTAAAGGCCAAAGATAGGAAAATAAACACTGGACTGAAAGAGCGGGAATGCTGAGATTTAGCCACAGATCATACCGGGGTACGGTCAGGTCCTTTTATCCAATCCCCACATGAGTTTACTGCGCAGCGTGGTGAGGAAATCGTGGTTCTCGAGTTTAACGATGTTGATGTGGGAATCGGCTCTACGAACGTAGAGTTCAGTACCCGTTTCGATGGGCATCGATCGGGAATCGAGGGTGGCGAGGAAACGGGGGTTGCGGCCTTCCACTTTTAATTTGAGTATGCTTTTATCGGAAATGATGATGGGGCGTACGTTGAGGTTGTGCGGTGCGATGGGCGTAAGCACAAAATTCTCGCTGTTGGGCATCACGATGGGGCCACCACAGCTCATGTTGTAAGCGGTGGAGCCGGTGGGGGTGCTGATGATGAGTCCATCGGCAAAATAAGAGTTGAGGAATTCATCATTGAGGTAGGCATGCACCACGATCATAGAGCCCGAGTCGCTTCGGCTGAGTGTTATCTCGTTAAGCGCGAAGTTCACTTCACCGAAAAAGTGTGCGGCTGAGTCGAGCTGCAGCATGGTGCGCTTGTCGATCACGTACTTCCCGCTCTTTAGCGCATCCACTGCAAAATTCACTTCTTCTTTGGCAATGCTTGCGAGAAAGCCAAGCCTCCCGGTATTAATGCCCATGATGGGGATATCGGCCGTGCGCACCAGTTCGATGGTATCGAGCAGGGTCCCGTCACCGCCCAGGCTTATGAGTACGTCAGCCTTGCCATCGATCTCTTCGTGCCTGTTGAAAGGAATAAAATGACCTTTAATGTGAACCGCATCGCGGATGAAATGATAGAGGGGCTCATAAACAAACACCTCCATATCCGAAGCTACGAGCTTGTCGAAAAGCTGCTGAACAAAATCAGAGCGGTTGGATTCAAGTGACCGGCCGTAAATAGCTGCTTTCATGGGATACTAAATAACGGATGATTACGAATGTTACTGATTCCTCCAATTGATCTTACTGC
>DATDFI010000578.1:0-7768 GCA_036522695.1 Bacteroidia bacterium
GCCCGCGCGCCTCACCGCCTCCGCTGCATATTTGATCACCTGCGGATGCTTGTCCAGCACCTCCTTAAAATTCCTGTACTGCTCCTGCACCGTAAAATCGAACGAAGCCTTTTTGTATTTCTTCATCACATTTTTGGTGATCGCTTTCAATTTATTCTCCAGCACCACCAAACCTTTGCGCGTAAAATCACGGATGATGAATTTGATCGTCATTTTTTCGATGGTGCCGTTCATGGCCACGGGGTGAATGAAGCCCTGCTTTTTTTCAGTGGTCTCGGGCGACAAGCTCTTTTTCGGAAGCGAATCGATTATTTCGGATGCGATCTTTATCGAGCTCTGCATTTTACCTTTTGCAAAGCCGGGATGCGTGCTGAAGCCGTAAATATTTATCGTCACTCCATCGGCCGAAAAAGTTTCCTCCTCAATGTGCCCTGCCGTTTCTCCATCCATGGTGTAACCGAAATCTGCAGCAAGCTTCTTCATGTCCACCTTATCCACTCCCCGTCCTATCTCCTCGTCAGGCGTAAATAATACCCGGATCTTACCGTGCTTCACTTCGGGATGCGCCATCAGATAATGTGCAGCATCCATGATCTCTGCAAGCCCGGCTTTATTATCTGCGCCAAGTAATGTTGTTCCATCGGTGGTGATGATGTCATTCCCTTTTTGATCTTTCAGGGCAGGATGGTCATTCACGCGTATCACCTGCGTTCTGTCTTTCGGCAGGCGAATATCCTTTCCATTGTATTTTTTGTGCACGATGGGGTTTACGTTCGCGCCTGTGCAATCGGGCGAGGTATCCATGTGGGAACAGAAGCAGATCACGGGGACCTTCTTATTGGTGTTGGCCGGTATAGTGGCGTACACGTAACCCAGTTCATCCATGTGCGCATCACGGATTCCGATCTCCAAAAGCTCCTCCACCAAAACTTTTCCCAGGTCCTTTTGCTTCATGGTGCTGGGGCAGGTGGGTGAGTTGGGATCGCTCTGCGTATCGATCTTTACATACTTAAGGAATCGTTCTGTTACGGTGTGGTTGATGTTCATAGCTTTACAAATTACGAATTAGCGAAATACGAATTGTCATAATATTAAGCTCACTGCTCACCTGTCATTCCTACTCCTGATTTTTTATCCCGCACATCTCAATACTCATCTCCCACGTTTCAAGACTCACTGCCAATGCTTCTTCGAATCCCAATTTCCTTTCAATTTCCTCAGCATCAATATTTGTCCTGCATGGTACGCATTGTGCAGGTTAATATTCATGATCACCGAATCCCATGGATGACGGATCTCCTTCGGTTTGATACTTTTCAATTTCACATCACTGCTTTTGGAAACAGCACGCTCGAATTCTTTCAAAATACTTTCTGCCCGTTTTATTTCCTTTTTCAGCAATGCCGCAGTGAGGCCCTTATTCCTGCCCCCGAACGATTCCTCGTTAGTGCTTATGGACGGCCCTGTTGGCAAACCCTTAAAACGCTGCAGGTATCGCTCGTTCCAGAAATTCAAATGAAAAAGTATCTCGTAAATACTATTGCTGCGCTTTGAAGGTTTCCACTTCGCCTCCTCCGCGCTCAATCCCTTCAACGCCATTCGCAACGGAACAAACCAGTTCTTCTCGCGGTACGTAGCCGCCATTTGTGCACTCAAAAGTTTTCCTGTTCTCATAAATTATTTTTTCGATCCAGGCGGTTTACTGTATTTTTAAAAAGCGCATGCAATGCGTCCCTGCATTCTCTCTATACCTACATTTCAAACCCAATTTCCCTTTGCCTTACACCGTCTTCACCCCATTCAACTTACACAACCAACTCAAATGCCCCACGTGCGTTGAATCATGCCGAATACCATGGTAAAGGATCAGCCTCCTCGGGCGCTCATCTTTAAATAATGCAAAAGGAATTTTTTCATCCAATTGTGCATCGCTTAAGGTCGGAACAAATTCCATAGTGAGCTTATGCACCGCTTCCATGCCTTTCATCACTTCCTCCATGCCGGGCCAGGCGCTCTTGTCAGCCGCACTCCCTCCTATCTTAAATTGTTCGAGCCAGGCAATGCCGCTTCCCCTATGACCCATTGCACGCAACATTAACGCATCCTCCGCCCAGCTCATGTGCGCAAGTATCCACAATACGCAATTCAACTTTTGCCCGTTCACATCAATTTCTTTCAAAGGATCAACTCCTTCTAATTTTCCAAGGAAGAACGGCAGCAACTTACGGCCGTTATCAAAAATATCAGCGATGATCTGGGATTCTTTTTTCATGCTATCGAATTACGAATAAAAATACGAATCTACGAAATACGAAAACCGGGAATTTTGCAATTCGCATTTCGCAAATTCGTGGCGAAGCCATCCGTAATTCGATCGTGTAAGATCAAGGAGTCGATAAAGAAACAGGCAGCACCTTACCATTAAAATAATTTTGTCCCGTCAAAGAAAAATCGGCAATGAACTGCGCCATTTGTTTTGCACTCAAAGGCGCCTGGTAACCCGGGAAGGCCGTACTCAGCATTTCAGTTTGCGCAGCGCCCAGGCATAAACAATTCACCGAAATATTTTTGTCCTTCAACTCCTCCGCGAGGCATTCGCTCAACACCGCCAGCGCACCCTTGCTCGAGGAATAAGCGCTTAGCCCTGCAAATTTTGCACTGCCCTGGTAACCTCCCATCGATGAAATATTCACCACGTGACCCCGCGCGCTCTTCCCCATCATTGGCAAAAGCATTTGCACCAGCCGGAAAGGAGAGAACACATTCACATTGTACAACAGTTCCAGGTCATCCGCATTTATCTCTTCAAAAGGTTTTTTCACCAGTGCGCCCGCATTGTTCACCAGCACATCAACAGCCACGGTATGCTTTACAATATCCTGCGAAAGCAGGCCCAGGTCCTTCTTCGAAAGATCGAAGGCCAAAGGGATCACCTTTTCGTTCTCCAGTTCCGCCAGTTTTTTTTCATCCCTCGAAACGGCAAAAACTTTTTTCACTTTTTCATCGGCAGCAAAAAGCTGGACCAGTTCACGGCCGATGCCCCTGCTTGCCCCTGTAACAACAATATTCATGATGCCTGCGCGTTAAAGCCTACGAATATAAAAAGGATACGGGCAACACTCGAAAAAACCGCCCTTCTTTTTCTTATCTTTACCTGTGGTGAAAATTTCACAGCTCACAAATAAAATATTTACGGTCGCCTTATTGTTCTGCGTTACTTTCTCGTCAGCGCAGGATAAGAATAAGGAGGAGAAAAAACCTTTCTGGAGTGCCGACAGGATCGTGATCGGTGGAGAAGTGGTTCCCGGCTTCGGCACCATCACTTCTATTTATGCAGCACCTACAATAGGTTACAAGATCACCGATAAGTTCATTGCCGGGCTTGGCCCCACTTATATTTATTACAATAATCATCCTTACAACTTTTCATTCAATGTTTATGGAGGGGAAATTTTTGCACGTTATTATCCCCTGGATTTTTTATTTGCGCATGCGGAGTACCAGCCTTTGAATGCTGCCTGGGACCGCATCGTGTATACCGGGATAGGCACACTTAACAAGGATCGTTTCTGGATCAACAATTTTTGGTTGGGTGGTGGGCTTCGGCAAACGTTCGGGAGCGCGGCTGCCTATATCATGTGTCTCATCAACGTGAACGAATCCATTTACGATTTCCCTCACAGCCCCTGGGTACGCGGTGGCCTGACCTTCAGTTTATAGGGCGGGACTTATATGACAAAGCTTTTCGATGGGCGGCTTTTGAATTAAGGCGAATTCTTCTATTTTTACGACAAAATCAAAAGGCTCATGAAAAAGATAGCTTCGATCACCGCACTTTGCCTCTCATTTTTTCTCGCTTTTGCGAAGCAGGATCCTCTCGTTCTCAATCCATACAAAGCCTCTTTTGACAAAGCGTATTTGCTCTATCCCGAGCTTCCGAAAGGTGTACTGGAAGCAGTGGCCTTTACTAATTCCCGCTTTCACCATATCACGCATCAGCCCGGTGAGGAAGGTTCATGCATGGGGTTGCCCAAAGCTTATGGAGTAATGGGTCTTACACTGGACGGCCAAAATTATTTCAGGAATAACCTCCTGGAGGTCGCTCAACTGTCGGGCTACAGTAAAGAAGACATCATTAACGATCCCGAAAAGAACATCCTGGCTTATGCAAGGGCTTTCAACTTCATTTATTCCATCCATAAAAATATTGACATTGAACTTTCTTACAACCTCGGGCATACTTTTACCGAACTCAGCGAACTGCCCAACGGCACCGACCAGGTCCTGGCCGAGAACTTCGCGCTGTCCACCCAACTCTATGAATACCTCTCGTTCCTGAACAGTGATCAGTATTCAGCGCTGTATGGCTTCCCTAAATACAATATCGACCTTGAAAATTATTTCGGTGCGAATTACAAAGTGCTTTCCGCGAAAAGCATTACCGTATCCAGTGATGAAATAAAAAACAACAACGGTGATGTTTATCGTTATGATCCGAACAACAATGTGCAGTCACCCGATTACGGACCTGCTATCTGGAACCCTGCTTCAAGCTGTAATTATTCTTCCGGCCGTTCGGCTTCCGTTACTGCAGTTACCATTCATGATGTGGAAGGAAGTTATGCAGGAGCCATTTCCTGGTTCCAGAACTGCCAGGCCAGCGTATCGGCCCATTACGTGGTCCGTTCGAGCGATGGACAAATCACCCAGATGGTGCTCGAATCGAACACCGCCTGGCATGTGGGTACCGAGAATTCGTATACCGTAGGCATAGAGCATGAGGGCTATCAATCCCAAACGGGATGGTACACTGTGGCCATGTACACCGCCTCGGCTGCGCTTACGGCCGACATTTGCGCCAGTCACAATATCAGTCTTCTGCGCACTGGCTTCTGGCCCTGGCTGCCCACTACGTATTACAACCAATCCAGCATTCCCGGTTCTTGCTGCAAGGTGAAAGGCCATATGCATTTTCCCAATCAAACACACAACGACCCTGGTCCCAACTGGGATTGGGATTATTATTACAAACTCATCGATCCCCCTTCCGTTAACAGCACGCTCACAACAGCCACAGGAAATTTTTATGATTCGGGCGGACCCAATAACAATTACAGTGATGATGAGCGGAGCATCTGGACCATTTCTCCGGCCAATGCCACTTCGGTAACGCTTACGTTCAGCTCATTTGACGTGGAGAACACCTGGGATTACGTTTACATTTATGATGGCCCGGATGTATGGTCTCCCCGTATCGGATATTGGACCGGGACCAATTCACCTGGCACTGTTACAGCCAATAGCGGAACAATGACGATCGAGTTCCGCAGTGATTGCGCCACAAATTCCACAGGGTGGAACGCAGCGTGGACGAGCAGTTCCAATATCGTGCTTCCCACCAATCTCGCGGTAACGCAAAACACCTGCCCGCAAATAGGCGTAACGCTCAACTGGAATAATTCAGGTGCGGGATGGTATGTGGATGTTTCGGACGATCCCAACTTTGGAACTTTTTATAATAAAGCAGTTGCAAACCTTACGAACGTTGCCTGCCCGGGTGGATTTTGCGATTATCCCAATTGCACCACGTATTTAAAATTCCGGCCCAACACCACTTATTACTGGAGGATCTGGAACGGCAGTTCCGAAACCAACGGTACACCTTTCACCACACCGGTTTGTTCCACCACGGATAATAATTGTTCCGGCACCATTGATGATTCGGGCGGACCGAGCAATTCTTACAGCGGGAACGAGGACTACACGTACACGATCTCTCCAACCAATGCTTCATCGGTGAGTGTGAACTTCAGTGCTTTCGATCTCGAAACCAATTTCGACTCCTTATATATATATGACGGAGCTACGATCAATGCCCCGCTCATCGGAAGTTACACCGGCACCAACTCGCCCGGAAATATTTCCTCGACCGGGGGTTCGGTCACTTTACATTTCATCTCCGATCCTTTTGTGAACAATACCGGCTTTGCGGCCACGTGGTCGTGCACACAACTTTCAACGGGTCTATCCGAGAGTGATGAATTGTCGCAATTGGGTATTTATCCCAATCCCGCGGGCAATGAGGCCGACCTGCACTACCTGCTCAAAGATGAAGGCCCGGTGAAGGTGGAACTGGTGGATATGTTGGGCCGCGAGCTGATCTTAAGCAACAGGCAACAGGCTGGAGGTGAGCATGCTTTGCACATTGATATAAATGCATTAGCTTTGGCAAAGGGTTTGTATGATGTACGCATCATTACATCCAAAGGAAACGCTAACATTAAACTAATTGTAAAATAATTTTTATGAAGAACCTTTTATTTGTTTCGGCTGCATTGTTGGTTAGCCTTGGCGCGTATGCCCAGGAAAAGAAGATCGATGAAAAAGATGTTCCGGCTCCCGTGATGGCCAAATTCAAAGCTTTTAATGGCGACATGACAAAAGCCAAATGGGAAATGGACGGTAATAAGTACGAAGCCGAATTCAAAGGTGCCGATAAAAAGAAAATGTCCATCACTTACAGTGCCGAAGGCAACATCCTTGAAAAAGAATGGGAAATGAAAAAAGGCGAAATGCCCAAGAATGTGCAGGACAGCCTTGCCAAATTTTTCCCCGGTGCTAAAGTGAATGAATGTGAAAAACTCGATAAGAACGGCCTTGTGGTTTATGAGTGCGAGCTCATGATGAAAGACAAAGACGGCAAAATGAAAAAATGGGTGGTAGAGCTTACGCCTGAAGGCAAGGTTTGGAGCAAAGAAGAAATGATGGAGCCTAAAAAAGATGAGAAGAAAGACGTGAAGAAAGATGACAAGAAGGATGAGAAGAAAAAAGACGACAAGAAAGATCAGAAATAAGACCTGAGAAAATAAGAAAGTCCCGGCTGAAAAGACCGGGACTTTTCTTTTGCTAACCTTTACTCCATTACTGCACCACCACTTTAAAATTCTTCTTTTCAGTTCCGGCAGTGAATTCCAATTGATACAAGCCACTCGCGATCCCGCTCATATCGAACTTCAATTCATTCTCTCCTGCATTGGCGTCCATGCTCCGATCGACAAGTAATTGACCGGACAGGGAATAAAGACGGATCCTTACCTGTGAAGCCTGGGCCATTCCCGCATTGATCATTAACATTCCATTTGTAACAACAGGATTCGGGAAAATGTTCACGTTGTTCATTGAAACACTTTGTGTGTTCTCTCTTTTTACAGCCGAAAGAAATACATTATCGAGAATGAGGCGATAGCCGGGTGAATTGGGAGTCAGAGAAAGATCGCTGGCGGCATCTTCCATATGGTGCTGGTACTGCTCCGGATCATGGCCGGCAAAAAAGGTCCATGAACCTTTACCAAAGTTTCCGTAGAGGTAACGCGCCTCGCTGGTATTATCGGTAGTGGCCAGGATGTGCGCATCGGGCTTGATGAATTGGATTTGAAAGCCGCAGGTCATTCCCCAGAAGCCTTTGATGCTCCGCACATGGTCCTGGGTGATCATGCACAGGTCGCGTTCGCTGGCAGGGATGGTTTGGAGTTTGAACTTATCATTTCGCTCGCACACCTGCATATAGCGGGTCTCATACGTATCTATATCTGAGAATTCGTATTCCTTGCGATCTCTTTTGAGCATAAAATTGGTGAACGCGAATGTATTGTCGTAATTCAGTTTGTGTTTGATATCGAGGTCGCTGATGTTTTTGTTGTAAACGTCATCCAGGCTTACCCCTTCCATCGCCAGGGCTATATCATAACTATCGGTCGCAGAACACATC
>DATDFI010000579.1:0-15158 GCA_036522695.1 Bacteroidia bacterium
ATCGCCAGGGCCGAGGCCATCACCATGTGCGAGGAAGAATTTTTTTCCATTGAATTCACGGGTGATGGGTGCACGGTAAATTTTTGCGTTGAGCTCCCGGGGCAAATAATCGAAGATCCACATATCGTGGTTCCCCGTGAAAATGTGAATGGGAATTCCCGAATCACTCAACTCGGCAAGTTTGCCGAGCAGGCGTACATAGCCTTTCGGCACCGCGCGCTTGTATTCGAACCAAAAATCGAAAAGATCACCCATCAAAAATATTTCCCCAGCATCGGCTTTTATCTCATCCAGCCAGCGCACGATGCGCCTTTCGCGCCCGAGGCTGCGATCATGATCCGGCACACCGAGGTGAAAATCGGAAGCAAAATATATTTTTTTGCCGGGCTGCATCAAAGCGAGAAATTCCGGATGAGGTTAAAGGGATTGACCAGGTTGATGTTAAAGGTGAACCGCACCCGCTCAAAATAATTGCTTTGGTAATTGTTCACGTAGCTTTGAAGATCGTTCGAAAGCAGCAGCGGGAAAAACACTTCTATCAGACCTTTTCCAATGGATAAGCAGGCACCTGCTTCGTACATCACGTTGTCATTTTTTATTCCATCCTTCGCGCTGGTCCCGATATCGGCAAATAATTCCAGGTACGGAACTTTCGGAATGGATGATCTCAAATTCACGGATGCGATCCATTGCGTGCTGCTGCCATAAGGTGTGAATACCTTGAATCCACCGTTCTTGTCGCTGAACTGGTGCGCCAGCAATCCCGTTCCCTCCGAACGGCCGAGAAAAACATCATCGTATAGATAATCCTGCCAGCCGGTGATGCCGCTCATATGAAACGCATAATTACCGGCCTGTAAGTTCGAGTTGTCAAGGAACGTTCCGGCAAAAATGCGGATGTCGAAGGATTTGTTTTTCGCTTTGAAGTTGAAACGATAGTTCGCTTCGAATGAAAGCTTGGTGAAATATTTTGACGCTTCCAGTTTCACTCCCGAATTCCAGGGGTGAAGGTTGCTGGTTTTGCTGATGTAGTAACTCAGTTCGGAGACCAGCAAGGTGTCGGTGCGTGGATGAAATGCCACTGAGTCAACAGGGATGTTGTTAACGATGTTGGTGAGATAAACAGGATAAAAGCTGTTTTTTACGATGCCAACCTCCCGGAATTTGATAATGTTCTTGTAAGGATTGCGCAATTCTTTCCGTTTGAGCTCCAGTTCCAGGTAAGGTGCCACCTTGTTGAAATTCATAGTAGGAAAGGGATCGGTGGAATAAGCGAAGCGCTCTGCATTCACGCCTAAACGCACCGTTTGGAAAACGTGACCGGGGTGCATGTTCAGGCGCAGGTCGGCCATTCCCGCCAGGTCCTTGTTTTTGAACCCATACATGGGCATTAAGATGTACTCGAATTTTTTCTCTGGCGCAAGGTTGTTGTACAATACAAGCCCGGCCATAAAGCCATTGTAATTGTTCCAGCCGAAAGCGGGCGAATAAAATAATTGCGTCTTTTCAGGATTATCGAGGCTGCCGAGGAATTGCAACCTGAGCGGCTCTGTTTTTTTGAAAAGCCCTTTTGTTTTAATGATGTTGTTATCCCGGTTCACTTCGGGCATATCGCCCATGGGATCGATGCGGAAGTGATCGACCTCGGCAAAGGAGCCCATGTCAACTTCTTTCGAAGTTCCGGGCACGATGCCTTCCACCCACACCTGTTTAAGCACTTTTCCCTGATCAATAGCGGAAACGCAGAAAGGCCCGGGGATGTCACCGGTATTTTTTACGATCACCTTCCAGGCGTAAGTGTCACGGTCACCAACTTTTCTTGTTCCTTTGATCTTATAATCCAGTTTCTTCGTGGTGTTGATCAGGTCATCGAAGAACCAGCTCAAATTTTTTCCCGAGACCCTTTCATAAACCTCGCGCACATCCTTCGGCATGGGATGTTTGAATTCCCACTCCGTAAAATATTCCTGCGCGCATTTATCGTACAGTTCATCACCCAGGTACGCATGCAGGTAATCGAAAATGATAGCGGTCTTGGAATAAACCACACCTGCATAATTCAGCTCCGTGTATTTCCATGCCGGGTATTCGATCGGCTGGTCCTCGTTCTTTTTTGCATTGATGAGGTAACCGAGCTCGTACTCCGATTTGTGTTTGTATGGAGCGAGGTCAAAAGCTTTTACGAGCGAATAATTCATACCGCCCACCAGCAGGGCATCGGGATATTTTGTTTTTACATAGCGGTTTTCGTTCGCTGAGTTTATTCCTTCATCCATCCACGCGTGCATGCGCTCATTGGAGCCCAGCATCCCGTAAAACCAGTTGTGCCCCACTTCGTGCGTGATCACCACGTCCAGTAAAAATGCATCACGTGTTTCACCTATCACCGTAATGTTGGGGTATTCCATCCCGCCTCCCGCGCTCAAAGCCCCATCCACGGCAGTGGCGTGGTTGTACGCGTAATCACCATTCCACAACGAATAATAATACAGCGCATCGTTCACATACGGTATCGCGTCTTTCCAAAGGTCGCCCTGCCCGTTGGTGAACATCACCCAGGTATTCACCTTGCGCTTGCTGTGCGGAAGTTCCACTTCTCCTTTCAATACATTGTAGCGTTTGTCACAAAACCAGGCAAAGTCGTGCACCTTGCTTTGATGGTAATGCAGGGTTTTTGTGTCGGGATCCGATGCAGGGAATGCATCGTAATCCCCGGGCTTATTCTCTGTCAAAAATACTTTGGTCTTTGTTTCTTCCGCTTTCTTATTCAGCCACTCCGTTTCCGGGTCTCCTTCAGGTAGATCGCCCGTGGCGCCCACCACGTAATTTTTTGGAACGGTGATGTACACATCATAACTCCCGAACTCCGAATAGAATTCGCCCTGGTCGAGATAGGGAATAGGGTTCCATCCATTGGCATCATACACGGCCGGCTTGGGATACCACTGCGTGACCTGGTATTGCTGGCCGATATGACCGATGCGTGAAAAAACGCCCAGGGGAATTTTCACATGAAAGGGTGTGGTGATCGTGATGTGTTCGCCATGCTGCAGGGGCTTATTCAGGAATAGTTTGCAGATGTCAATGCTGTCGCCCATGTATTGCATCTTCACGGGTTCCCCATCCACTTTGAAATCGAGCTGGTCGATATAGCCGCGGTCCTCGTCCTTCGCGTAATAAAAATTCATTTTTCCGTTTTCCAGGCACTGGCGGCCCAAAGCAGTTTTATTGTTCTTGTATGCATTCGGCCAGAGGTGAAAGTAAAGGAAGGGCAAAGCATCGGGTGAGTTGTTGATATACTCGATACTTTCATCGGCATTCAACTCATGTTTCACATCATCCAGCTTTACATGAATGGTATAATTCACTTCCTGCTGCCAGTAACCGGTTTGTGCATGACCTGCAAATGAAAGAGAAAGAATTGCGGCAGCGCATGCATGTGCTTTGTTGTTTCGCGCTAAGCGGGAAAAAGTTCTCATCATCGGAAATTATTTTTTAAAGAATGCTTCTTCCAAAGCTTTTTCGAGCTGGGGGCCACGAAGGTTCTTCGCAAGTATCTTCCCGTCCTTATCCACCAGCACGTTGAATGGAATTCCCGTGATGCCGTACAATTTCACGAATGAAGATTCCCATTCCTTCAATTCGCTTCCGTGCTTCCAGCTGAGGCCGTCTTTTTTCACCGCCTCCATCCATTTGGCTTTGTCCTTATCCAGCGACACACCGAACACTTCTAATCCTTTACCGTGATAACGTGAATAAGCTGAAACTACATTGGGGTTCTCGTGCCGGCACGGTCCGCACCAGGAAGCCCAGAAATCCACGAGTACGATCTTTCCGCGGAAGGAAGAAAGGCTGATGTTGTTCCCATTGAGATCTTTCACCGTAAAATCAGGGGCCGGGGAGCCCACCGGCAATTTCGTGTACTCGTCCGTGTGTGAATCCACCCAGTTGAAAAAGGGTTTCAGGTTGTTGGAGTTGGGATAAGCTCCCGCTAGATTTTTCTCCACCTGCTGGTACAAGGCAAAATCCGTTTCGGGGTTGATGAGCGTAACCGCGATCTCGGATGCAAAATCTTTCGGGTGGTCTTCAATGAATTTCTTTGCAAAGCCCACACCTTCTTCCATAAAGCCCTGCATTTTTTTCTGCAATGAATCGAACACCGGCTCAATGCTCTTGTTCAACGAGTCGATGTATTTCTGGTCGTGGCGCTTGCTGATGAGAAATTGAAAGTATTGCTGTATGGAATCCATCTGCGCCTGGATCTCCGCTTTGCGGTAACCATTGTCGGTAGTGAATTTGCTCAGTTGCGCGTAGATCTCGCCTTCCGTACTGCCCTTGATGTTCCAGGTGCGGGCGAGGTCCTGCGCATCGGCTGTAAAGGTGGCTGAATCTTTCGGGCCCAGTACGATCATCGCAAAGTTGCGGTCATCCGTCTTGATGCGATAGGCGCCCGGTTCATTCGCGTTAAGGACCAATTTAAAATTCCCGTCCTTATCAACTGTGGCGGAATCGAGCAACCGGAAATCGTTGGAGTTCATGTCGTCCAGGATCACGTGCTGACCCTTGCTGTTATTCAAATGGCCGATGATGATCACATTGCCATGCTTTTCATCGCTCTTGTTTTTCGAAGGGCCGCAGGCTGCGAGTAGGGCGAGTGCGGGAAGAAGGAATAGTTTTTTCATGTATGTTTTAATGAAACGCAGGTTGAACTAATTAGGATTGATCTGCTAATGTGAAAAGTATTTACCCTGTGAAATTTTGCGTGCCTTTGTCCGAAGGACTCCTTCGGAGCGGTTTATTTTAATTCTGCGCATCCAGCAATTCCCTCACGATCTTATTCGCCACTTTCGGATCGGCCTTGCCCTTGCTCAGCTTCATCACCTCACCCATGAACAAGCCGATGAGGCCTGTTTTGCCCGAGCGGTATTCCGCAACCTTATCGGGATACATGGCAATGGCCTGTTCTGCCAGGGTTTTGAGGGAATGTGCATCACTCTGCTGCACCAAATTTTTTTCTTCCGCAATTTGTAATGGCGTTTTGCCGGGATGAGCGATCATCTCCGGGAAAATATGCTGCGAAGCCACCGAGTTGCTCACTTTCCCGTCATCGATCAATGCGATGAGCGCAGCAATTTGTTGAGGCTTCAAAATAAAGTCATCTATCTCGATGGCGTTTTCGTTCAAATACGATTTCACGGCACCCATCATCCAGTTGGCAGCGGCCTTATAGTTTTTGGTGTGATGAGTGAGCTCCTCGAAATAAAGCGCGAAGGCTTTATGTTCGGTGATCACGGATGCATCGTATTCGGACAATTTAAAATCCTTCACATATTTTTTGTGCAGCTCATCGGGCAGGGGAGGCATGTTCTGCTTCACCTTTGCAATAAAATCCTCTTTCACTAAAACGGGCTGCAGGTCGGGCTCGGGAAAGTAGCGGTAATCATTCGCCATCTCCTTGCTGCGTAATGAAAAGGTGGTGCCGCTCACCGCATCAAAGCTGCGCGTATCCTGGCTCACCGTGCCACCGCTTTCTATCACTTCAATTTGTCTTTCAATTTCGTGTTCTATCGCGCGCTGCACATTGCGTATGGAGTTCATGTTCTTCACTTCCACTTTACGCCCGAATTCCTTCGCACCTTTCAACCGCACCGAGATATTCGCATCGCAACGCAGCGATCCCTCCTCCATGTTCCCGTCACAGATCTCGAGGTAACGCACCAGCTTGCGCACTTCCGTCAAATACGCATACGCTTCCGCACCCGAGCGAATATCCGGCTCACTCACCATTTCCAGGAGCGGAACGCCCGCGCGGTTCAGGTCGATCAACGTGTCAAATGGGTCCTGGTCGTGAATGCTCTTGCCCGCATCTTCTTCCATGTGTATGCGAGTAATGCCTACCCGTTTCTCCTGCCCGTCAATTTTAACGGTAACATTTCCACCTGTGCAAATGGGAGTTTTGTCCTGTGTAATCTGGTAGCCTTTGGGGAGGTCGGCATAAAAATAATTTTTGCGCGCATACTCGTTGTACTCGCGTATATGTGCGTTTACGGCAAGTCCCAGCTTCACTGCAAACTCAATTACTTTTTTATTGTGGCGGGGCAGCGTGCCGGGCAAGGCCAGTGTAATGGGGCTCACATTGGTATTGGGCAGTGCACCGTACTCGGCCGCATCGCTGGAGTACGCTTTGCTTTTGGTGAGGAGCTGTATATGCACCTCCAGGCCAATTACCGGTTCGTATTTCGTATTCATATATAAGGTATACCCTTAAAATTCAGCTTACGAAGATACTGAAAAAGACCGGAGCCTTGGGTGACAGGCAATTGGCCTCCAAGGGCCCGATACAAGGGGTGAAGCGAACTTAATTTTTAAAAGCGTCCTTTTTTTCATAATTTAGATTTGCCATGCGAAAATTATTTTTTCCGGTAACTCTTTTCTTTTTTCCTGTTGCGATGTACTCGCAAAATCCGGGAGAATGGACATGGATGCACGGAAACCTGCAAAGTAATCAAACCGGTAGTTTCGGTACGCAGGGTGTGACCGCGCCCGCCAATCTTCCGCCTACCGTAAGCGGTACAGCCTGCTGGAAAGATCTGCAGGGAAACTTCTGGATGTTCGGTGGCTATGATGTTTTTTTAAATGTCAACTCTTCTGACCTTTGGAAATACGATCCTGCGATAAACCAGTGGACCTGGATGAAGGGGCCTGGAACAAATCATCAATATGGAACATACGGCACCCAGGGTGTTCCTGCACCAGGCAATAATCCCGGTTATCACATCGGGGCATCATGTACATGGGTGGATAAGAACGGAGATCTATGGCTGTTCGGAGGAGATGGGGCAGCCGCCAATACGTTTGGTTCCCTGCTTAATGATCTATGGCGGTATAATATCGCCAGCAACATGTGGACCTGGATGGGCGGTGCGAATTACAATGGCGCACCGGCTGTATATGGAACAATGGGCGTACCCAGTGTAAATAATATACCTTCCGCGAGAACAGGGAGTGCTTACTGGACCGACAGCCAGGGAAATTTTTGGCTCTATGGAGGATATACGGTCAATACCGGTTACGCGCAGTACAATGGCCAGTTAAGCGATCTTTGGAAATTTAACCCGGTCACCCTGGAATGGACATGGGTTAACGGGTCCTCAACCCAGCTTAGCGTGTTGCCTTCCTGGGGAACAAAAAATATTGCTTCTCCATCCAACACCCCGGGCGGCCGTTCCAACTATGGTTTTTGGAAAGATAAAAGTGATAACCTCTGGCTTTTTGGCGGCCTGTATGATGCCAACTCCATTGCAGGAACGTTCAATGATCTCTGGAAATTCGACATGGGCCTCGGCCAATGGATCTGGATCAGGGGATCCAATATTCCGTACTGGTATCCTTCTACGGCTCCTCCTCCCACTCCTTACCCACAGATGTGCGTGCCCGATTCATTGAATGACCCTTCACCGCGCAGTTTAGGAATGGGTGGAAATGCGAATTGCTGGACCGATACCTGCGGGAATTTCTGGATGTGGGGCGGAACGGATCTTTCATTGGGTGCCGGCAGCCGTGCCGACCTCTGGTACTACAACGTTAAACGCAACGAGTGGACCTGGATGAATGGAGTTAGTGCATTTATGTATGCGGGCAACTATGGTACACAACTGGTTTCGTCACCGACTAATTTGCCGAGAGGAACAGAAGATTGCGCGGGTTGGGTGGATAACAACAATGACCTCTGGATGTGGGGCTGTTGGGGTGCACCGGGTGGTCACTGGGCGGATATGGTCCGATTTGTTCCCGATCCGAATTGCCCTTCTTATAAGCCGGATGCATCCTTTTATGCCGACTCATTGGCGGGCTGTGCTCCATTCACCGTTCATTTCAATTCCGACAGCAGTCGTTTCTCCGAAAATTATTCATGGAATTTCGGAGATGGAGGCAACAGTATTCTGCAGGATCCCGTACACACTTATTCGCTTCCTGGTGTTTACACGGTAACACTTATTACCTGGAATAATTATAAATGTATTCCTGAATACGACACGCTCGTACTTACCAATTATATTACTGCAAATGATGTTCCCCCGATGTCAGCGCTCGTACCGGATACCACCATTTGTGAGGGAGCCGTTGTGAACTTCGATGCCGGCAACGTTCCCTCCTGCACGTATAGTTGGTCGACCGGTGCAACCACCCATGATATTGTTGTAAGCAGTGAAGGATATTACAGCGTGATCGTTTCCAATAATTACTGTACGAATAGGGATACCGTGCACCTGCATGTTACCCGGAATATTGATTTGCCTGCTTCTGTATCGCTTTGTGATCAGAATAGCAGTGTTATGCTTGGCGGGACCTATTCAAGCGGAACGTATTCATGGTCGACCGGTGAAACTACCCAGCAAATAGAAGTAAGCGGAGAGGGTGTCTATTGGGTAAATTATAATAGCGGTAATTGTTTTTCATCAGATACAATAGTGGTGAAAGGGGTACTGGGTGGGTACGCTCTTTTTGTCCCTAACTCCTTTACGCCAAATGCGGATGGGAAGAACGAAATATTTTTACCGGTTGGCGACAACGTGTCCTCCATTCATATGGTCATTTACGACAGGTGGGGTAACAGGATATATGAGACACACTCCATGAGTGATGGGTGGAATGGCTTTTATAAAGGTGAACTTGTGCAGGAAGATGTATATGTATACATAGTTGATTTTACCACCAATTGCAGCGGTGAGGATCAGTTGCGCAGGATCGGACACGTTAGCGTGATCAGGTAAGGGCTACTTCATTTCCGAAAAACTTTTCTTCTCCATTTTTTTATGGATGTCCATCAATTGCGTGAGGGCTGCTGTGCCGTACCAGCTGTGCACTTCCACGGCAAAGTGCCCGCTTTTTACTGCAGGATCATTTTCGGCTAAGGTGCGGGCTTCTTCGGGCGCACAATTGTAAATGCAAATGCCGCGCAGGTTGATGTCTTCCATCAGCGGGCCGGCCAGCACCATTTTACCGCTCTCCAAAAGGTTGCGCAGGTTTTTCAAATGTCCTTTCATCAGCGAGTCAAGCGCTGCACCTCCCGAGACGGGTTTAGGTCCGCTCACTAAAAACACTAATGTATAAGGTTTCATGCCGTACTCGTCAGCGCCCAGCCTGCGCGCGAGGGCCGTATCGGCTGCCGAAGAAGTATTGGAATTGGTAGTGTTGGGAGTGCTGTTGTTGTTTTGTGTTTCGCTGCCGCACGAGATCAAAGACAATGCTGCGATGAAGAAGAGAAATTTTTTCATTGTTTTTTTTTCGAAGATAGGAATAACCACAGAGTTCACGGAGTCATAAGCAAAGGGACGCAGAGATAGTGCAATGATCATTTTATACGTGATCAACAGGCGAAGTCATCGCGCTTCAGCTTCCGTAAACTCCGCTCCACAAATTTTTCGGAAGGCATGCGGCTGCGCTGTATCCTTCGCGCATAATGAATGCTGTCTAAGATCTCTTTCTGCTTCTCTTCGATGACCTGTTTCTGCAAGCTGATCTCCTCATTCGCCCTTTGTTTTTGCAGGTAGCTGCGGTAAATGAACACCGCAAATGCCAGCACCAGCAATAATCCACCGGCCACCGCCCACAAAATTATTTTTTGTTTACGCGCATCGGCCGCGGCAATTGCATCCTTTTTTTCCTGCTCCGCTTTGGCTTGCGCTTCTTTCTTGTCAAAATCATACTGCATCTGCGACTGCACGCTTTTTTTTGTGTTCTCCTCGTTCACCAGGCTGTCGCGCCAGGAGATGAAAAGTTTATAGTACTCAACCGCCTTTTTCCAATCCGGATCGGCATTCGTGTGCAGGGCCTTTCGCTCGAATAATCCCGAGAGTCCTTCATAACTGTCGCGTATATCCGATTTGCTTTTCTGGATCACGCTCAGCTTTAATCCTTTGTTGAACCATTTTTCCGCCTCTCCAAATTGTTCCATGGCCGAATAGAGCTGGCCCATATTGTTGAAACTGGCCAGTATGCCCCAGGCATCACCCGCTTCCTCGCGCAGGTCGAGCGCCAGCTTGTAATTCTCCATGGCCGCCTTATAATTTTTTTTCGCGATATAAATTCCACCGATGTTGCTGTAGGAGGAGGCAATGCCGATCTTGTCACCGATCTCCTGCCTCAATTTAAGTCCCGCCAGTTGTTCGGTAAGTGCCGAATCGGGTTTGTTCATATCAAAATAAACCAGTCCTATATTATTGTGCGTAGTAGCTTCACCGTATTTGTCTTCCAGCCGTATGCGCACAGCCAGTACCTTCCTGAAATTTTCCAGCGCGCCTTCAAAATTTTTTTCGTTGTAATAAATGTTGCCGATGTTATTGTAGATATTCGCCACCGAGCGGTCGTTGTGCAGCTCTTCCTGTATCTTCAGTGCAATGTAATAATGATCGAGGGCGCGTGGATAGGTGCCCATGCTGTAATACACCAATCCTATATTGGTATGACAGGCGCCTATTCCTTTTTTGTCTTTTAAAGCGGTACGGATCGCGAGTGAATTTTCCTGCGCACCGATCGCTTCGGTGAATTTGCCGAGGTACCAGTACACGATCCCTTGCGCGGAAAGTGCATCCGCCTTCCCATGCTCATCGCCTATGCGCGTACTGAACCGCAGCGCGCTGTCGAGGAAAAAGCGGGCACTGTCATAAACGCCCATGTAGGTAAAAGCGTTGCCACTGGTCACGCAGGCATAAGCGAACTGAACATTGAACACCCGTGGGTACAGGTTCCGGCTTTTGGAGCCGAGATAGAATTTTCTCGTGTTCTCCGCATCCTTCAATGCATCACGGTATCTTCCTTTCAAAAAATACGCGCTCCCGAGTTTGACCATGGTGTTCAACCTAACGGTATCGTTTGTGGTCACCTGCAGTACATGCTGCAGCGAGTCGATGGCATTTTGCTGTGCGAATGAGATCTTGCCCGCAAATGCGTACAAGAGCAACAGGATATTTTTTGCAGTCCTCCTCATGTCTTTTCCAGTTTTCGCTGGATGTAATTTTCACGGGGAAGCAGTGAGCGCTGGATGCGTTTTGCGTAGTGTATACTGTCGAGTATCTCTTTCTGTTTTTCTTCTATCACGTGCTTCTGCCGGCCGATCTCCACGTTGACCTTTTGTTTTTCAAGGAAGCTGCGGTAAATAAAAACGGCAAATGCGATTACGAGGAGCAAACCTCCCATCACCGACCATAAAATTATTTTCTGCTTGCGCGCATCGGCAGCCGCCAGCGCATCTTTCTTTTCCTGCTCCGCCCTGGCTTCCGATTCTTTTTTGTCGAATTCGTATTGCATCTGCGCCTGTATGGTCTTTTTCGTGTTCTCTTCGTTGGTGAGCGAATCGCGGGCAGCGATCGACCGCTTGTAATATTCAAGTGATTGACGATAACGGTTGGTGGAGGCATAAATATCCGACAGGTTCGCGCACACTTCCTTCTCCCCATCAAGGTAAGCCGCGCTATCCACGCTCCGCAAAGCGGCCAGGAGCCACTGTTCCGACTCCCTGTATTTTTTCTGGAGCCTGTAGTTATTGCCTATGTTCGCTTTGTTCACCATCACCAGCCAGCCCAGGTCGTGCTTCACAGAGTATTCCAGCGAACGTTGAAAATATTCCAGCGCCTGTTTGTGGTCCCCGATGTCGTCAAGAATGTTCCCGATCTTGCATTGGTTATTGCCGATCCCGAATGCCTGTCCCACATCCTGCTTGAGTTGGAGCGCCATGCGGTAATTTGCCAATGCATCGTAATATTTCCCGAGCTTTTCATATACATCGCCCAGGCTGCTGTAACAACTGGCAATGTAATTTTTATCGGCAAGCGCGGTGAACGACAGCATGGCAGCGCGTATCATTTGTTCGGCTTTATCGTATTGCAGCGCGCTGTAATAAACAAGGCCGATGTTAAGCCGGGTAAGGGCAGTCATTTTTTTATCGCCAATGGATTCGAAGATATGGAGCGCTTTAAGCAGATGGCTGAGGCCGTTGGTGTAATCTCCCTGGGCCTGGAAAGCAGTGCCTTCGTACAGGTGACTGGTCCCGCTGCCCTTTACCCAATGAATGCTGTCAGAAAGCCGGAGTGAACGCTGGGCCAGTTCAATGGCGCGGAGGAAGCTGCCTTCCATCTTCGCATACATGCTCGCCTTAAGGAGTTCGTTTATTTTCCCGGTATCGGTGGCTTGAACGAGGGAACGGGAGAAAATGGAATCGACCATGTGCGATTGCGCCTTCAATGGAGAGAATGCAGGTCCTGCCAGGGAAAAAAAGAATATAAGGCGCAGTACTTTCATGCTGAACGGTTCAACTTGCGCTGTATATAGTTATCACGGGGCATCAGCGAGCGCTGTATCTTCCTGGCGTAGTAGATGCTGTCGAGGATCTCCTTCTGTTTTTCTTCGATGACCTGTTTCTGCAAACTAATTTCCACGTTCGCCTTTTGTTTTTCACGGTAGCTGCGGTAAATGAATAGGGCAAAGCCAAGCACCAGCAGCAAGCCGCCCGCCACTGACCATAAAATTATTTTTTGCTTGCGCGCATCGGCAGCAGCGAGGGCATCTTTCTTTTCCTGCTCCGTTTTAGCTTCGGATTCTTTTTTGTTAAACTCGTATTGCATCTGCGCCTGCACGGTCTTCTTTGTGTTCTCTGAGTTCACCATGCTGTCGTTCCAGGTCACGTATAATTTGTAGTGGGCCAGCGCCTGCTTGTAATCTTTTCTTGTTTCATCAACGTCCGTCAGGCCACCGTAAGCAGCCGCCATCCCTTCGGCATTGCCGGCCTCTTCCGAAATGCGTATCACCTCTTCGTACTCGCTGATGGCTTCCTTGTATTTTCCCAGGTCAGACAGCACATTCGCATGATTGTTAAGGGTACTGCCGATCCCTATCTTATCTCCTAATTCCTTCATCACTTTTAAAGCGGAATCAAAGTGTGCAAGTGCGGCCGGGTATTCCTTTTTCACGCGAAGCACCGAAGCGATGTTGCTGTGCGAACCCGCCACACCCCGCACATTCCCGGTCTCTTTATACAAGCGTATCGCCCGCCCGAAATAGTCGAGCGCCATATCCCATTTTTCTTCCTTCAGGTAAATGGTGCCCAGGTTGTTAATGGAGGAGGCAATGGTTTTTTTGTCGCCCATTTTTTCGCGCACCTGCAGCGAGAGTATGGCGTAATGCAGGGCCTGTTCGAGCTGGTTCTCGCCTTTGTATACGAGGCTCAGGTTGTTGTAGCTGTCACCGATCACCCGGTTGATGTGGTTTTGTTCGCCTATGCCGAGGCCAGCAAAAAGTTCCTTGAGTGCGAGTGGGTAATTTCCCATGTTCAGGTACACCAGCCCAATGCTGTTGTGCGCACCGCCCATACGCGTGAGGCAGAACAAGCGCATGCTGCGCGAAGTGTCCTTTTGCATCACCGCTTCTGCCAGCGAAATGAGTTTGTTAGCATACCAAATGGTTGAATCATTTTCGGCATGAACGGAAAAGATGGCGGACACCTTTGAACAACTCCAAAGCCGGTCGGTGTCGTGGGCCGTGGTGCGGATCACTTTTTCGAGTGAATCCAGCCTGCGGTCGCGTGCGGCTGCAGCGTGCAGGCAGAGGAAAAGCAATATAGTATATATGCCGTTTTTTTTCACCGGATCAATGGGGAGAGGAAATTAGTGAAAATTTGGTTGTTGGTTGCCGGTTGTTAGTTCGGGGCGGGAGCGGGAAGATGAAAGAGGTTTATGCCAAAGGCATCCCTTTCACGAAGTGAAGCTTTTGGCGGGGGACAGCTTCTTGCCGGGAACGAAACGGGTAGGGCTTTATTGCCGGGTGAGAAATAAAAAAAGCCGGGTGTACGCAGCGTGCGGTTCCAACTTTCTAAGATCGAAAAGCGTTTATAGTATAGCTGGCAACGCGAAGAAATTTTTCACAAAAGAATTCTGGAAACTAATGTGCGGTGGTCCACCCGTCCGGTACACATGGGCGTATGGGAAGGCGGCAATGGGCTGCACATTTATCACGGCCATCTCAAAGAAATTTGAGGTGGTTTTTTTTGTGCGTAAGAGAGAAGGATAAAAAAAGCGAATGGCGAATCTTTCTTGAAAGTTCGTCAAAATGTTAGAAACTCACTTTCTTTGTACAGCAATGATAAGTGACCAGATCTTAAACGAAATTGACTTCTGCGCTTAATAATTGGTTTTGAAGAATAATTTTCCATTTTAATTCCTGGATCATAATATATGTTGCCTAATGCCATTTGCTGAAGGAATAATTGAAAATCCGTGCCTTTACCTAAAATGACCGTATTACCATACCAATATTTTTTTACGGAAGATTTTTCTGAAATACTTGGAACATAGCACGCTCGATTATGTTTTCTATTCCAATGTAAAAGCATTGAAGTAAAACTCCATGATGCAACGATTTTTTCTTTAATATCAACAAGGGCTATCATCCCGTTAGAATTTCTGATTTTTCCTTCGTCTTTATTAAAACCAATTAATTCCATTTTCAATTTGGTTCTTGAGTGTCGAACTCCGGTCTTATGAACACCCCCAAAATTTTTTCTGTCTGCTCTGCCTTTTAAGTCATCATATCCATATTGCCTAATAAATGACTCAACTCCTTTGGAAACATAAAGACCACCTGTCGGTTCTGGTGTCATCAGAGTAATTGTCGAATTAGAAATCCGGTTAAAGTTGGGAACTCCAAACTGTTTTATTTCCCATCCTAAAAAATCCGGCTCCGAATATCCATTAGGTGTAATTCCTAATTCGGCTTCCAATGTATATCCTCCACAGTTCGAAGAAACGCAGGGTAATATATTTCCGGATTTATCGAGCCTTTTTGATATTATCCAGTTTTTGTTGTGAATTCGTTTGAGTTCCCATAATAGTTTTTGCCTGTTATCTGAAGTGACGAAAAGGCTGAGAACAGTGAATACACCATTTTCAGATAAATTTTTTTCTTTCAGAAACTCCCGGGCCAGTTCTGAATTTGGGGAGGTAACATAGCCTAGAACAGCGCCATTATTGGCAACAGAAAAGAATAATAATCTGTTCGGAATTCGTTTGGTCATTAAATCAGAAGGAGCATTTTCACAACCCAAAAGAAATCCTGAAAATCGGACTTCCGGATACTTGGGATACAGGATTAATTGAGAGTGTGGG
>DATDFI010000580.1:0-3908 GCA_036522695.1 Bacteroidia bacterium
AGACAATAATATCAAGTGTTCGTTCTGTGGTCGTGATAAGCAGGATACTTCTGTGCTTATTGCCGGCCTTAACGGTCATATCTGCGATCATTGCATCAGCCAGGCCTACGGTATCGTAAAGCAGGAAATGCAGAGCAAGGCATCGGGAACTCCCTTTGCCTCTATTAGCCTGTTGAAACCGATCGAGATCAAGAAACACCTCGATGAATACGTGATAGGGCAGGAAGAAGCAAAAAAAGTTTTGTCGGTTGCCGTTTACAATCATTACAAGCGGATACTTCAGAAAACCAAAACGAATACCAAGGACGAGGTGGAGGTGGAGAAGTCGAATATTGTAATGGTAGGGGAGACCGGCACGGGAAAAACCCTGCTTGCCCGCACCATCGCAAAGATCCTGAATGTTCCTTTTTGTATTGCCGATGCTACGGTACTTACCGAAGCAGGTTATGTGGGCGAGGACGTGGAAAGCATTCTTTCCCGTTTGCTGCAGTCGGCCGATTATGATGTGGTGGCAGCCGAGCGTGGTATTGTTTTTATTGATGAGATCGATAAGATCGCGCGTAAGGGAGATAATCCCAGTATCACGCGTGACGTTTCAGGTGAAGGCGTGCAGCAGGGTTTATTGAAACTCCTCGAAGGTGCCGTGGTGAATGTTCCTCCCCAGGGAGGAAGAAAACATCCCGAGCAGAAGATGATACAGGTGGATACGCGCAATATCCTTTTCATTTGCGGAGGTGCTTTTGACGGCATCGACAAAAAGATCGCAAATCGTTTGAATGCGCAGATCGTAGGCTACACAGCATCGAAGGAACGTGATTCTATCGATAAGGATAATTATTTGCAGTACATCACTCCGCAGGACCTCAAGAGTTTTGGTTTGATCCCCGAATTGATCGGCCGATTGCCCGTGCTTACGCACCTGAACCCGCTCGATGGTGAAACGCTTCGCCTGATCCTTACCGAGCCTAAAAATGCTTTGGTGAAACAATACCTGAAGTTATTCGAGATGGATAATGTGAAACTGGAGTTCGATAAGGAAGTATACGATTTTATTGTGGATAAGGCGATGGAGTTCAAATTAGGCGCCCGGGGACTGCGTTCGATTTGCGAAGCCATTATGATGGACGCGATGTTCGATATCCCATCCGATCCAGGCAATAAAACGTTGCACATTACACTGGAATACGCCAAGGAAAAGATCAGCAAGTCGAAGCTGAACAGCAAACTTAAAGCAGCTTAAAAGTATAAAAGTGAGAATTTGAAATGGACGAGTCGATCGTCCATTTTTTTTTGCATCAGGGTAAAGTGATCGAATAAGAATTTCCCAGGATACTTACCGTAGCATCCGCATCACATGCCCCGCTTCCGAAATCCACAATGCGGTCGGACAGGTTCGCAGGTGAAAGTTTGAGCACACCGCTCACAATATAACGGCAGTTCATTTCGATGCGGAGGGGAGAAGTGATAGTCACTGTAAAGGTGTTGCCTTTTGTTCCTGTGCCGCTCGCGCTTCCCGTGATCTCATAAACATCGTCACTTACGACCCCCAATGTGCTTTCGCCAGCGATCCACCTGCGCGTGCGTTGCGAATTCCATGAAATTGTTTTTCCATCGGGGGCGGTGATCGAAGCGTTTTGCACATTCACTGAAAAAGTTGCCACGCCATTGATGTGTCCCTGGTTGATGATGGTTTTGGTCCCCTGCACTTTATTATCGTTCACATAATAATTGGTGGGAGTTATGGTGATGCTGGTGAGCGAGTCGCGGTACTTGCCGCTGAACACCGCAATGATCTTTCCCCTGCGGTTGATGCCATCGGGACCCGCACAATTGGCAGGGCCGAAATCGAGCGTTACCGTTTTAGGATAAGTGGTGTTAGGAAGTGCCGGGTTTACGGTTACCGTATAGCACGAAGCAAGTGAGGGAAAGGAATTCCGGTTCACGTCAGCCGTTACTGCGGCTGCATCATCCACCTGTTTGAACACATCGTTCCAGCAGGCTTCGGCAAGCGCGTTGTCAGAGGAAGATTGTGTTTCCTTATCGTTGTCGCGATCCGATCTGCGGCAGGAAATGCCCAACAACACAAGTGCAAGGAACAGGAGGGGAGTGGATAGGTTCTTCATCACCGAAAGTTTCTCCTGCAAAAATAAAGTAAAAAAGGATAAGTCAGATCCCACTGTGCGGGACCTCGTGAGGATGCTTATCACATCTGTTTATAGAAATAAGTGAAAGACTTCCCGTCATAACGGCACAAGCCCTGCATCGTACCGAACCAAATCATCCCTTTACTGTCCTCAATGGCACCGAAAATCTGGTTGTCATTTATTTCCATTTTGGAAATTATTTTGGACAGACGCTTCCCGTCATACCTGTATAGGACCATCCCATCACGTGTGTTGGTAGATATCCCGATCCTGGGAGGAACAGGAGCAGGCGCGGTGGCGGTATCACCGCAGCTGAGTAAGAGCGCGCCCGAGCGTTCTTCGAAAATATAAGTGGTAAAACTTCCCGTGATCTTCGTTATCGATCTTCCGTCATATAGAAAAAGACCTTCACCGCACCCGATCCATATGTTCCCCTTTTTATCCTGCTTCAACGCACGAACATTTTCGAAGCGCATGCTGTCTTTTAAATAGAATGAAGAGAACGACCGGCCATCATAGCGACAAAGTCCGTTGTCAGTGCCGATCCAGATCAGGCCGGACCTGTCCTGCATCAAAGTATGCACCGCATTATCGCAAAGGCCATTTTTTATTGTGTAATTCACGAATCCAGCACCATTATATCTTGTAAGCCCGCTATCGGTGCCGATCCAGGTATTTCCCACCGTGTCCTGCATCAGGCATGCAATCCGGTTATTCAGCAACCCGCTTTCCGAAGAGAAGTTGGAGAAATTATTTCCGTCATAGCGATAAACGCCTGCTCCTATCGTTCCGAACCAGAGATCACCATTCCCCGCTCTCATAGAAGAAAAGAAATGGAAGTGTTTCAGCTTTTTCGTAAGTGTTATGTTGGTAAAGCTTTTACTGTCATAGCGTATGAGCCCGTTCCAGGTGGTCAGCCATAGGTCTCCGTTCCTGTCTTCGAGAACTTCGCGCGTAATGTTATTTGGCGGAGAAAATGTATCGGTGGGCTCGACAAAAAAGGGATCGATGCCGGAGGTGCTAACGGGAAGCTGCCCGTAGCCGGTGTGCTTGGGGCCGTCCATTTCACCCGTTGGTCCGCAGGAAAAATTCACCAGGATTAACGAAAAGAGCAGGAGCCCGCTAAAGATGTGGTGAAATTTTTTCATGACGAATGGTATAAAGCCTTCCGGCACCAGTATCCTTCACCTCAATGGCAAAAAAATCCCAGGGCCCAGTAACAATTCAACGCTGTCGGGCCCCATTGTTCTTACCCCTGGGTTTATAATTCATGTATGCGAGGGTCTCAGCATTCTGCACATCGTTTTGCAGTTTGCCAAGGATGGTCACCACGACTACCGTTGGATCGTGGTAAAATGCATTGTATTCCCAGCTCACATACTCTTCTTCGGCATAACTGTAAACATTCTTCGTGGAAAGCCCAATATCCGTTTTCTTCGGGATAAAAGTGAAAAGATAATTCCTGTAATCATCGATCTCCCGCTTTAATTCCCCCGCTCTTCCTTCCGGGTATGCCGTGTTCTTCTCCATCATGAAATGGGTGGGATAATCATAGTTACCGGGCTCCACGGAATCAGGTCCGGCCAGCAGGTCTGTTTTGATCCTTTCAATATGTGCAATGAGAGAATCGGAATGCTGCCGGATGCTTTCAATATTCTTTTTGTCCTTTTCCGAAAGATGCATGCGCATCAGTGAATCATATTTCACATTGCACAGGTCCCGGAGGAGTGAGCGCGTGCTGTCCAGGTCTTTATTTACGAGGAT
>DATDFI010000581.1:0-11907 GCA_036522695.1 Bacteroidia bacterium
CCCGGGCCGTCTATTCCAGAAAATAAAAACTAATCAAAATAAAATAAAATGAAAAAGCTCTACAATTTTCTTTTTGTACTGGTAATAACCACCCTCTTGGCATCAGGATGTAAAAAGGAAGGCCCGCAAGGTCCTCCGGGAAACGCAAATATTATTCACCATACATTTTCCATTTCTTCATGGTCAAACAACGGCTACAACTGGTATTCCAACCTCAACGTATCCGAACTGAATTCATCAAATATTAATACGGCTTCGGTACAGGTTTATTTCAGCGTAAGCAATGGAACTTGGGTAGCTGTTCCTTATACCGAAGTGACTAGCCCGTCCAATTACTTTATGAACTTTCTTTCATCTGCCGGCACAGTAGAAATCACGTGGACATATAATGGAGTGGGGTTAGGAAGTGACCCGAACGCCTACTATAGTGCTACAGTTCAGGCTAAGGTGGTTGTCATCCCACCCTCAGCAAGAATGAAACATCCCAATGTCGATCTAAACAACTACGAAGAAGTGAAGAAAGCATTTGGAATAATTGACTGATTATGCAAAAATATTTCCTACACGTCAACAACAAACAACAAGGCCCTTTCAGCCTTGAAGAATTGAAGCAGAAAAATATTTCGAAGGATGCTCCCGTTTGGTTCGAAGGACAACCTGATTGGAAACCTGCAGGTGAAATAACCGAATTGAAGGCTCTTTTCACTGCTGTTCCGCCACCCTTCTCCAAAAAAGAGGAGTCCAGTCAAAATAAGGGAAGCATTAATCCAGCACCCAATCCGCTAAAAAAGCCGAAAAGTATTGAATGGCACATTACAAGAGCAGGCATCGTTCTTCTTGTTTTGTTAGTGGTCTTTATCACGCTAAAGGCTTTAGATCATCATCCTCCCGGTAGTGGCTCCAGTACAACTGCTGATCCTCAAACCTACCAGCAAAAGGTAATGACCGTTGAAGAAATAGAGCGCGCTGATCCGGCTAAATTCCTGGAAGCTGGTGGCAGGTACAACGAGAATTTTTGGGGAGATGCCATGAAGGTACACGGTACAATTACCAATAAGGCGACCGTAGCAAACTACAAAGATGCAGTAGTTGAGATCACTTTTTACAGTAATACCGACACTGAATTAGACCGCAAACGTTACGTGATCTATAAATATTTACCCGCGCACTCCACTGTAGATTTTGAGTTAAAGGTGGACAAGCCAGATGCCTGCACAAAGTTGGGGTGGAGTGTGGTGAGTGCGAAGGGGAATTAGGAACAAAAACAAAATAAACTATGAAAAAGTATTATTTACATAATGGGATAGAACAACAAGGCCCTTTTGATGCTGAGGATTTAAAGTCCAGAACTATTACACGTGAAACTCCCATTTGGTATGATGGCCTGCCCGATTGGACAAAAGCAGGTGATATTCCTGAACTACAAAGTCTTTTTGTATCATCACCACCCCCATTTAAAACTACTACACCACCTACCTACAATTCTTCAACACATTATCCAGCCCTTCAGGAAGTCATCGGAATTTTTACAAAGCTCAAACCAGGCGAAACGTTGGAGGTAGAGAATCCTTCAGTGTCTGTAATTAACTTCGAGAAGGGATCATTTTTCAAAAAATACGACACCTGCATAGGCAAAGTCTATCTTACAAATCAACGAATTCTTATTCTTAAGCTAATTGTATTAGAAGCTAAGAATATGAAATTAGAATCAGCTGAACAGTTTGGATCAGCGTTGGGTCAATGGTTTGATATTCCATTAGAATTCATCAACCAGGTATCAACACCCAAACAAGGATTTTTTCGCAGTCTGTTTAGTTCCTTAATAGGAGAAAAAAAGGAAGGACTTGAAATTGCATACGGTTCACCGATGGAAGTGGAAAAGAAAAGTCTGCTTTTCGGGACTCAAAAAGTGAGAGAAACATTCATAATAGTATTTACAATTGATAATAAAGACCTATGGAGCATGAAAGTGCAAACTAGTGTGGCGAAAGCGAAATGATTATAAAGAACTATCTTAATGAAGCTGAATAAGATAATCATAAAAAATTTTAGGCGAATCAAAGAAGCAGAATTAACACTTGATTCTGCTTCTTTTGTTATTGGACCAAATAATTCAGGGAAGTCATCTGTAATTGATGCGATTGATGCACTGCTATCATTAAAATCGGAAAAAATTTCGGAAAGTGACTTTAGAGTCTCTGAGAATGGTGTAAAAAGTGAAATCTTAGAATTAACAGGAGTGTTTAGCGACATATCGGCTGAGGTTGCACAAACCCGTGGATTTAAAGGAAGAATAGTTAATGGGAACTTCACCTATAAAAAGACATATAAGTTGTCATCAGTGGGGAAACCTAAAATTGAAAGTATAACATACCCATATAAACTTCAAGAACAATTTACAAATGCTAAAAAAGTAAGCGACCTTACCGATTTAGGAATAATGCCCCAGGTAATTCATGAAAGATTGTCCAAAACCGGGCCTGAGGATAAGCTCCCAAAAGATTGGGCAAAAGATTTTATCGAAGTGCTAGATTTTGAAGTTGATAAAGATCCAATTTATGAAGAGAATCCAGGTGGATTCCCCTCTAACGTGAACTCGAAACTTCCTAAAATAATAAGAATTCCTTCACTGGTAAACACAGTAGATTTTGAAGCGCGGGATAAAGGACTTTTAAGTGAGTGCCTCTCGCTTCTATTCGAAGACCTGCTATCGCAAAATGGTTTAGCCAATGAAATACAAGAACGTTTAACCAAATTAGAAACGTTAATGAAGCCCGAAACCGAAGGCTCATTAATCAGACAGCTAATCACTGATATTAATAAAATAATTGAATCTGTTTTCCCGGCTTGTGGGATTGAAATAATACCTAACCTCCAAAATTTAACAGACATTCTAAAACCAAAATATGAGGTTTCGCTTTTTTCAAATGTGAAAACAAAAATTGATAAGCAGGGAACTGGCCTCATACGAACCACTGCGTTTGCAATGTTACGCTATCATTCAAGCTTAAAAACACAAAGACAGCTCGAAACCAGACCAATCCTAGTTGCATTTGAAGAGCCCGAGATTTACTTGCACCCCTCCGCAGCAAATCTACTTAGAGATACTATTTATGCTCTTGGTAAAACAGACCAAATAATCTGTACAACACATTCTCCGTGGATGATTGATCTTACGCAAGAGCCGCTAAGTCTAACAAAAATGTCTAATCAAGTAGATAGTTCTATTGGTTGTATTAATTATGGCTTGACGAGCGTCTTTTCCACTCTTCCTCCAGCGGACAAGCTACGGGTTAAAATGCTTCAGGTTTTTGATGACGAGATATCCAGGGTTTTCTTCGCAGAAAGGGTTGTAGTCGTAGAAGGTGATACCGAGTTTTTAGCGATAAAAAATACATTAAAAATTATTCCTGAAGCTGTTAGAAAGGGAATTCTCTTCAAGTCACAAGTTGTTCGCGCAAGAGGAAAAGCTTCTATTATTTCTCTTGTAAAGTATCTCCAGGATTTAAACATTTACCCTTTTGTTTTACATGATAGAGACCAAGGAATAATAGGCGCAGA
The DNA here is from genome assembly GCA_036522695.1 of Bacteroidia bacterium. Classification (GTDB taxonomy): domain Bacteria; phylum Bacteroidota; class Bacteroidia; order JADZBD01; family JADZBD01; genus DATDFI01. Next base: position 3,562 of record DATDFI010000581.1, read on the forward strand.
AGTCTTTAATCAACCAATCGCTGCTGCTGTCAGCGACTCAACTCGCCTTATATTAAATCATGAAAATGTAGAGACAAGTTTAGGTTATACGGCTCCTACTGCTGATAAACCTTTTAAAGCCTTTACAGTTTCCCATGCTTGGGAATCAGTTGCAGATATACCGGAACAATGGAAATCAAAATTTGAGTTTTTATTTGGGGTGAATTTGACCGAGCAAAATTCACCAGAAATCTAATAACCTATAAATACTCCTCGCAATGAAGCTATTAATCAATGGTAACCAGGCTTAGGCAATGAATACGGGATATTGTGGTTAAAACGAGTAATTCATTAAGCCTTTAAGGAAAAACGGGCTCCCCGCAGTAAAATGCAGCTCATCCACCGGTACTGTCTCACCCTTCAGCCTGCTCAGCGTATCGAACTGCGCCTCGTTCCACTCCGTGTTAAGGAGGTTCTGGACCATGAGCCCGAACGTAAAATGCTTTACATTATAATTCACAACCGCATCCAGTAAAAAATATCCCTTCGCGATCACGGTGTTGTTTTCGTTGGCAGGCCGGTCGCTCATGCAACGGTAACGCAAACTGCCGCTAAAACCATGCAAATTTTTCACAGTTAAGCCTCCCACGCTCGTAAGTCCAGGCGCGAGTGGAATAAAATCCTCTCCCGCAGGAAGGTCCTTGTACCGGCCGTGGTTGTAGTTCAGATCAAGGTCGGCAAACAAAAATTTATTCAGCTCCCAGCGCACCGCCAGGTCGGCACCCAGCCTGCGCGTGGCCCCGCTGATCTCCGTTTTTCCATCATCACCAACATACACCAATTCATTTTGCAGGTCCAAACCCCATAGCGCGGTATTCACCAGCATTCGATTCCCGATCCTAAAAGTGCTTCCTGCCTCGTAACCCAATGCGCGCGGAAGAACATTCCCGGCCTCACCGCTCACCACTGCACGTGCGTCATTGGAATGAAAGCCCATCCCGCTGCGAATAAACAATGTTATATTCCTGTTATACTCGTAGCTGAGATTCAACTTAGGGCTTAAGCGATGGCCGGCCGTATTTCCAGGCTCATTTATTTTATAGTTCCAGTAATTGAAAATGAATTCGTCAAAACGCAAGCCCGCGCTTGCAGTAAGTTTATCCGTAAGCGATACAGTCTCCTCGGTAAATGCATTTATATTTTGTTCCAGCAAATGCCCGGCAACAATTGTATCCAGCAATTGGCGCTTCTCCGTATGTAACAGCATCACATCCCCATTATCCACACGCGTTCCAATGCCCGCCAGCATATGGGTCTTTTTTCCAAAGATCGTATTGTACTTTTCATAGGTACCATTGTAGCCGGCAAGACTCCTCCCTTTCTCCTTTTGCTCGATCTCATCTCCATGCACCGGATCATTGAGATAAAATGTGAAGTTGGAATAAAGATCGAACGTATAATAGCTGTAGTACAATTGATTTTTGATCAAAGCTCCGTTCTTAAGCGTGGAGGCAAGCACGAGGTTCACATTGCTGCGTGATGTATTTCCTCCCTCCGAATCATCGATGCTGCCAAAGCGGCCGATGCTGTGCTCACGCACCGCACGTTCCGGCAGCTGGCCCGAAGCGTTCCAGCCCGCGCTAAAAGTGGAAACAGAAAAGCTCAATGAAGTATTATCATTCAATCGGCCGTAATATTTTCCGAAAAGATTGTGACGTGAATAATCCTGCGGGTGATCGAAATAAGAATTGAAGAACACATATTCACCCGCTACATACAGGTTTTCCTTTTGTTTCGACAAAAGATGTTTGCCGTGCAAAAGGTCGAACATGCCCAGCGCGCGGTAATTATCGAACATCCCGTATTCCATTTTCACCAGGTCCTTTTCAATGGAGTTCTTCGTGAAAAATTCTCCCGCGCCCGCGGTGGCAAAATCACCGAAGCGCGCAGAGTAAGGACCTTTATACACATTCAATCCATCCACTGTTTCGGGGATCACAAAATGCATATCGGCATATCCCTGCCCGTGCGCATGCGAGACCATGTTCACCGGCATACCGTCAACATTCACACTAAAATCCGTCCCATGGTCGCAATCAAAACCTCGAAGAAAGATCTGTTCCGCCTTTCCCCCGCCCGCATGCTGTGCCGTGAACAAACCGGGCACAAGCCTCAAAAGGTCCTGCGAAGAATTTACGGGGCGCAATTCCTTATCCAGCACACTGAAAACACTTGTATTCTGTGAAGGGTCCCGTTCCCGGGAAATGACCACTTCATCCAGGTTGATCGCATCAGGCTGCAAATTCACCTCGAGCTGCTCCTCATTCCCTTCGCTGACACTTACGGCTAGGGATTTTTTCCGGTAACCTATATAATAGAATTGCAATTGATACTTTCCGGCAGGGAGATCCTTGAGACAGAAATTACCTAAGGCATCGGTACTGAAAAAATGTGTAGCGCCTGTCGAAATACTCACGAGAGGAATGCTTTGCCCGTTCACCGAATCGCGAACGATGCCTTTTATATTACCGGCATGAGCGGAGATCGAAAAAAGAAAAAGTAACCACAGAGACGCAAAGACGCAAAGCCCTCTTAAGGGCTTTTTCCTGTGCGGCTTCGCTGCTCGCCCCGGGCCTGCCGAAAGATCCTGGCGGTTAAAAATTCTCATGCTGCAAAAAATGTTCTTTCTATCGTCCAGTAACAAGCCACAATAGCGATGAGCAGTGATGCCGGATTCACAATGCGCTGGTGATACCAGTTCTTTTGTGCGAACCATTTCCCAACGAGGAACCAGGCACCCAGGATGATACTGAGTTGTCCCAGTTCAACACCAACGTTGAAAGTAATGAGAGCCGTTGCGAATTCCTTCTCCGGTAAACCCAGCCCGGTGAGCGCACTGGCAAAGCCCATCCCATGTATCAACCCGAAAACAAAAACGATGAGGATGCGGGAGGGCTTGAGTTTATCGGTGAGCATATTCTCTAGTGCCACATACATGATGGAAAGTGCGATCACCGGCTCCACAATATTGGTGGGTGGTGTGATCACGCCATACATCGCCAGGCCCAAAGTAATGGAATGCGCCACCGTGAAAGCGGTTGCCTGCCAGATCACAGGCTTTAACTTTGCATTCAGTAAAAAAATGCAAAGCACAAATAAAATATGATCCAGGCCCAGCGGGATGATGTGCGTGTAACCGAGTTTCAAATACGCCAGCGCTACATCCGTACGTGAAAGTTTGCTGAGATCGGTGCCGAGCGCATGCGCGCCTGCCGGGAGCGGAAAAATAATTGCCAGCGCCATGAGCGCAGCAAATGCGATAATGTACCTCGACATGCAGGAAAAAGAAGAGGGCGCATGAGTTTTGCGCGGTGAACGGTAAGAGCCCAGCACGATGTTCTTCGCACTTGCCTCCGCGCCCCCTGTTTCTTCAGCTTTAATTTTAAGGTCCATTTCATGTTCCATCATACGCTGCAACCTGTTCTCCTCGCTTTCGCGGAAGATGGAACGGAAAATATTCTTGCAGGTCATCTTCATGTTCCTTTCACTTGTTGGCATAAACCGTACCGCTTAAAAATTGTGATGCTTCCTTTTTGAGGAAAGGGTCCAGGAAGGGATCCATGTTCAACGCATTTTTTATCATGCTCAAACCATACTCTTTTTCTCCGCATTTTAATTTTATCATCCCCGCACGGCAAAGCAATTGGGGGTTTTTACTTCCGGTGTGCAAAGCCTGCGAAATGTACATGTTCGCTTCCGCGTATTCTCCTCTCTTGTATTTCACCCAACCCATCATCTCGCATACATCAATGTTCTTCGGCCTGCGCTCATATTCGATCTGCGCATGCAGCAAAGCGTTATCCAGGTCACCGGTTTTCAAATAAGCATACGCCAGCTCCCGGTCAGCGTAATGACCATGCCCGGTCGTTCCCTCCGCATTCGAATTGGGAGAAAGCATGTCGATCACTGTTTGCGCGATCTTCTGCGATCTTTCTTTCTCGTTATTCAAAAGATAAAGGTCGGTGAGCTCATCGCTGAATGAATATTCCGTGATCATGTCTTTTGCTTTCTCATAATATTTTATGGCGTCATTATAATTACCCCTTTCCTTTTGAATGCGGCCGATCCCAGCAATGGCGAAAGGATAATCAGGCCGTTCCTGCAAGGCGATCTTGCATTGCATCTCCGCACTGTCCAGCTCACCGCTGCATTCGTACAGGTGCGCAAGTATCATGCGCGTCCACTCCGTCTGCTCCAGCCCGGGAAATCCTGCACTCACCGCCAGCTTCATGGCTTGCTTTGCGCCTTCCAGGTCACCAAAGATCTCACGGAGATACGAAACGCGGGAGTATGAACGTATATCGGGACGAAGGGAAACCATCTTATCCGCCATCTTAATTGCTTCATCATAATTCCCCAGTTCAACGTTCGCATCGCAAAGCAAACCGTAAATAAATGCGTTGTAAGGATTGAGCTTCACCGCTTGTTGTGCAACGGTAAGCCCATCCGAGAAATGATGTTGTGATAACAGCACGGTGGATTTGCAGCAGAGCGCTTCAAAATTTCCGGGTTCTTTTTTCAGGACCTGGTCGAGCAGGTCGAGTGAAGCCTTATCATAATAAGCATGGTCGCCTGTTATACGCGCTTCCTGGATGTAAGCCTGCGCGAGCTGCATCATGGCTTTGCTGTCATCGGGCTTCTGGCGAAGCAGGTCGAGCAAACCCTGTATGGCCGCCTTGGTGTTAAGCCACTCGGCCGAAAGTGCGATAGGCCCGTGACGTTCTTTGAAGGTTGGAACGCTTTCGTTCTTCCTGGAGAAGATGAGGATCACTGCGAAGAAGGCGAGTGTGCCCACTACGAGTATTTTTTGCAATATCTTTTTCATGTGCCGGGACTTTTTTAAAAAAGAGCGGGAGAGCTCTTACTTCTCCCGCTCTTTACTTATTCATTATTTCTGTACTGTCATTTTCATGGATTGCACCACATCGCCTGCTACCCGCAGCGTTGCGATGTAAATTCCATTGCTGAATCCTGAAGCGTTCCACTGCACTTCATACGTTCCCGCCTGCTTCACTTCGTTGCTTACAATGCTGCCGACCTTCTTGCCGGTCACATCATACACATCGATGGAAACATTGGAAGCGGATGAAAGCGTGTAGCGAATAGTGGTCACATCCTTCACCGGGTTCGGGAAATTTTGTGCCATCACCACACCGGGCGCGCCAATGTTCATTCCGTAACCATGCATTCCTGTCATCACAGGTGTGGGTCCGCCACAGCGGCCGTACCCGCTCCATGGAGCCTGCACGTAAGGGAACGTGGATTTGAACGTAGTGTCGTTCTGTTCCACTCCCGTTGTGTAAGTGAGTACGTTGAGCAGATCGGTGGTTACAGGATTCGGTCCACCCATGTAATCATCATACCACAAACCGATGGCTGCGAGTGCAACTCCTGATACAGCCTGCAGTTCGATGCGTGTTACATCGTCTTCCAGCCTCCTGCCATTGGGGAATCCATCCATATTCGGGATCCACTGCAAATTGGCGTTGGTGTTGTAAGGCGCTGTTGTTAACCCGAGCACCGCGCACTGTACTATACCCAGCGAGCTGAACTGCGGATGATTTCGCGGGGTAACCGGTGTTGCCATATTGAGGCGAAGCATATCACCGAATGTGGGGAGGAAATTGTTGATGAAAGGTTTTCCTACTGCCAGCGGGTTGCCGTTCTTGCCTGTTGCCAATTGATAAGGCGCGAGGTTGGGGACTCCCGTGTAGAAGATCGGCAGAAGGTCCACCGAACGAGGTTTACCTTGCCTGAGCAAATAGTTTCCGAAAAGGTTGGTGTCGAGCGCTGTGCCTGCACCACCATTGGTTGCGCGGATGGGCCACAAGCCGTTGTTACCATTTCCGAAATCGAAACTCTGCAGGGAGTTACGTTGTATGCGAAGTGCCGAGAGCGCGGGCACTGCGGGTCCGTACAACGAGTTGTCCATATAAAGCCCCAGCTCCGGATTGCAGAAATAATTATCCATGTTGGGATCTTCAGTATAAGGAGTGAGTGAATTCCAGCGGTCCTTATCACCGATGGGGATCACCGCTTCGTTAGTGAGCGGCATGCCGATGCGCGATACCTGCACCCACATTCCTGTATCGGAAGGGTTATTGCCGACAGTGCTCAGCGTGCGCGTGTAAGGCCTGCTTGCCGAAGCCCACACACCGATCACATAGTTGCCATCAAGAATGTTCGCGGCCATGCTTACCGGCTGGTTGTTCTTCTGCAAAGTGGCGATAGGTATCTTCATCGCGATGCAATGAACATTCTTGTGGCCTACACCGTCCTTCGGGCCACTGTTGTAGCGTGTTTGTCCCAGGTCGAACACACCACCGAGATCCACGAAAAAAGGATCATCAGCAGGGCCGCAGTAGATCTTCTCGCCTCCACCGCCTGTTGCGTTTGCAATGGCTGTAGTGATGAGTGCATCATAGTTAGGCTGACCTAACCCTACTGTAGGATCGCTAATGGAACGTGGACCGATGTTGGGAGGAGGAACGATGCCAGTATTTACGATGGTAGAGAACGGCCCGCCATTGATACTCTTCTCAGCAACATAAGTGGTCTTCAGGTTTTGCTGCCCCAAACGTATGTTGAAAAAAGTAGTGGGATCCTGGTTCACTTTTGTAAACGTAAAACGGTAAGTGATATCGTCACCTGCCGTTCCATCGTTCTCGATGTGAATTTCGTAACGGATATTTTCTCCGAACGAAGCATAGTTGGGTCCGCCCTGCGGCAATTGCAGGGGGCAATAGTTGGCGATGATGGTCACCGTGTTGGTGTCATCAGGACTGCGGAATGCGTACAGGTCGGTGTTATCGGCCAGCGGGTCGTTGGCGATGAGGGGCGCCTCCCGGTGACTCGATGCCTCCACGTACGATCCCTGCGATTCCCAAAGTCCCCAGGCCGCTGCTGCCAGCGCCACCAAAGAGAACTTCAGGATCGTAGTAGTTCTTTTTCTCATGTGCTTATTGATTAATGGATTCCTTCAGATCGCTGTCGCCCGCTTTTATTGGGATGTGAAAAATGCCGCTCTGCACTTTTCTGTTAAGAATTACGATAAAGCAAAAGCGTTGGATTTATGAAAGCCGAAAAAAAACGGGCGAAAGCGGAAAAAAAGACGGTGAAAAATCAGATTGGGGAAAATATTCCCGGTTTTTCATGCGTTATTAACAGTAGGCCTTTGCGTTAAGCATATCTTCCTAACTTACGTCAAGCCGTGCGAAAGCTTTACCTTATAATATTGAATTCCTTCTTCTGCGTTTTCTCGCAGGCACAATCCTATTTTTCCTTTCTTGATACGAACAGTGTGTGGCGGGATCAGCACTCTATAAATTGCTGGCACGGCCCGGGTCAAATAGCTTATTATTGGTTGAATGGTGAAGAGTTCCTGGTAAAAGATACCATTCCAGGACAAAGCAATTTATATTTCAGGGGATACTATCACCATGAAGAATACAGCAGTGGTCCCACGATAAAGGATTCCACTTTTTACTGCAAAATTTACATTGGGTATTTGACAGAAAATACAAGACAGGTGTTTTTCACCGATACCAACGGATTTCAACGCATGTTATTCAATTTTAACCTTTCTGTAGGCGACAGTATTGATCTTTGTGCAAATGACACCAGGTGTTTCGGCCCCTATTATGTTCGTGTTGATTCAATCGATTCCATTTTCATCTTCGACCGCTACCGAAGAGCATTTCACCTTAACCCACATGCGCCATGGTCAGGGCCCGGGCACTTGCTTATTGAAGGCATAGGAATGGATTACGGACTTTTCGGGAAAATAGATATGCAAACCATTCAATGTACCCCTGATAGGCTTTTTAGATACTATTATAAGGATACGGTTGCGTATTCGCTCTACCCGGGAGGCTCACGCGTTATATGCCCTTCACCGCCCCCACCCGACCCTAACCCACCTTCCGTTTCCATCTATCCTGTACCGGCAGGAGATTATATTGACATAGAACTTAAACATGATCCCTCCTATGCAGGTTCTCGCATAAGCATGTATAACTCCATTGGGCAGCGCGTGTACGATCATGAAATGAGCTCCAACCCCATGCGCATCGACATGTCAGTATTTCCCGGCAGCGTTTACATTCTTGAGCTTACGGATGAGAACAACCGGAGACAATATTTTGAGGTTCCCAAAGCCCATTGATGCGTTTTTTCTTTTTAAATCTATTCCTATATTTGTCCGTCATTAAAAAAGAGAACTATGTCGCACGATAACCACGATCACAACGGACACGAAGAGGAACATTACAATTTTTTCGAAACCATGACCTATCCCAGTGGCGTTGC
>DATDFI010000582.1:0-2875 GCA_036522695.1 Bacteroidia bacterium
TACCTCTATTCCCCTATACCTCTTATCCCGGTTAATAACTTCCTTCTCACTCGCACTCCTATTTTTCTATCTTTGGACCTGTAAACTTTAGGGGTGTCCCGGCTGAACCGGGACTGAGAAAGACCCTCCGAACCTGATCAGGATAATGCCTGCGAAGGGAAAAGTTGGAGCCTTCCTTTTTCTTCTCCTCTCGTTTACTGAAAACTTCATAGCCATGAATGTATTCGTGAACAATAAACTTTTTGATTGCGAAAGTGCAGTTACCGTTGAACAGGTACTGCAGAAAACTGCACTAAGCGATACGCGCGGGGTGGCTGTGGCCGTGAACAATGTAGTGATCCCGAAAAACGACTGGAACAATTTTCCCTTGAAGGAAAATGACAGGCTTGTGGTGATAAAAGCCACGCAGGGAGGATAAACGGACTTAGGATTTTAGATTTGCGACCCTTCGACTGCGCTCAGGGTGATATTAGTACGGTTTCAAAAAAAAATAACAACACAACTATGGGTAAAGAAAAAACTCCTTCTCAACAGGTGATCACGCGCGAGCCGCTCAGCTCTTCAAAAAAGATCTACGTAAAAGGAAAGCTTCACAACATCGAGGTGGCCATGCGCGAGATCACGCTCACCGATACCGTGCACCACTACAACGGCAGCAATAAAACGGAAAAAAATCCTTCTGTTACCGTTTACGATACCAGCGGACCTTATACGGACCCTAATGTAACGATCGATCTGAAGAAAGGCCTTCCCCGCCTGCGTGAGAAATGGATCCTCGAACGCGGGGACGTGGAACAGCTCAATGATTTCACTTCCGAATATTGCCGCAAGCGTTTGGCCGATGCGACCCTCGGCCACCTGCGCTTCGAGCATCTCAAAAAGCCTTTGAAAGCGAAGAAAGAAAAAAATGTTTCGCAGATGCATTATGCCAAGCAGGGCATCATCACTCCCGAAATGGAATACATTGCCCTTCGCGAGAACCAGCTTATCGAAGAGCTGAACACAAAATCTCCCTTGCTCGCGCAGCACGAAGGCAACAGCTTCGGAGCGCGCACACCCAAGTCCCACATCACCCCCGAATTTGTACGGGATGAGGTCGCAGCGGGAAGAGCCATCATCCCTGCCAACATCAATCACCCCGAGAGTGAGCCCATGATCATTGGAAGGAATTTCCTGGTGAAGATCAACACCAACATCGGGAACTCAGCCGTTTCATCCTCTATCGAAGAAGAAGTGGGAAAGGCGGTATGGAGCTGTCGCTGGGGCGGTGATACGCTGATGGACCTCTCCACCGGAAAAAATATTCATGAAACACGGGAGTGGATCATCCGCAACTGTCCCGTGCCGGTGGGGACCGTTCCCATTTACCAGGCGCTCGAAAAAGTTAACGGTAAAGCCGAGGACCTGACCTGGGAAATCTTTCGCGATACATTAATTGAGCAGGCCGAACAGGGCGTTGATTATTTCACGATCCACGCTGGAGTTCTGCTTCGCTACATCCCGCTCACAGCAAAACGCGTGACAGGGATCGTGTCCCGTGGAGGTTCCATCATGGCGAAATGGTGCCTCGCTCATCATAAGGAGAATTTCCTGTATACGCATTTTGAAGAGATATGCGAGATCATGAAAGCATATGATGTTTCATTTTCTCTTGGTGATGGCTTGCGCCCAGGCAGCATTGCCGATGCCAACGATGCCGCACAATTCGGTGAACTGGAAACGCTGGGCGAGCTCACGAAGATCGCCTGGAAACACGATGTGCAGGTGATGATCGAAGGCCCGGGGCACGTGCCCATGCACCTCATCAAAGAGAACATGGACAAACAATTGAAAGAATGTCACGAAGCGCCTTTTTATACGCTCGGCCCGCTCACCACCGACATTGCTCCCGGTTACGATCACATCACTTCAGCCATCGGGGCAGCGATGATAGGCTGGTACGGAACGGCCATGTTGTGTTACGTTACCCCGAAAGAACACCTGGGACTGCCGAATAAAAAAGACGTGAAGGACGGTGTAATCGCGTACAAGATCGCAGCGCATGCGGCCGATCTTGCAAAAGGCCATCCCGGTGCGCAGTACCGCGACAATGCCTTAAGCAAAGCACGTTTCGAATTTCGCTGGGAAGACCAATTCAATCTTTCACTCGATCCCGATACGGCACGCTCGTTCCACGATGAGACCCTTCCCGCTGAAGGGGCCAAGATCGCACACTTCTGCTCCATGTGCGGGCCGCATTTCTGCTCGATGAAGATCACGCAGGATGTGCGCGACTTTGCCGAGAAGCAGGGATTGAATGAAGATGACGCATTGAAAAAAGGAATGGAAGAAAAATCGAAGGAATTTTTGGAGAAGGGAAGCGAAGTGTACCTGTAGCCGAAAAAAATTGAAAACACAAGCCTACAGCATCCCCACCGGGGTGAATATCCTCGGGGAAAAACATTTCGATTACGCATCCGTGCGCGTGCGTACCGATGGGATCGTGCAGGTGAATTCGAAGGAAGATTTTGTGTATACGATCGAGGAAACGGTGGAAGTGCACAAAGCGATAAATGAGTTGACGGATGAAAAAATGATGCTGGTCCTTCATGTTCCCGGAAGATACACAAGTATAGATGAGGAAACGAGAAGGTTCATCGCGAGCAAGCACGGTCTGCGTTTCACCATTGCCCAGGCTTTCGTGATCGGCAGCATGGCCCAGCGCATCATCGCCAACTTTTTTATGAAGGTGAATAAGCCCGCAAGGCCAACGCGCTTTTTCACCAGCCAGGGAGAAGCGGAAAAATGGTTGAAGGCCGTAAGACACAAATGAAAAAATTCCGCCCATATGTTTTGAGCATTGGCGGTCACGACCCCAGCGCGGGGGCCGGTGTGC
>DATDFI010000583.1:0-2676 GCA_036522695.1 Bacteroidia bacterium
ACGCTATACTGCATGTGCTGCGTTGCTTTGATGATCCCAACGTGGTTCACGTGGACGGGTCGATCAATCCTGTTCGTGATAAAGAGATCATAGATGCCGAGCTTCAGTTGAAGGATCTTGAAACGGTGGACCAGAAGGTGAAGCGCGTGGAGAAAGCCGCAAAATCTGGAAATGATAAGGAGGCGAAAAAAGCTTACGATGCATTGAGTAAGATCAAAGCTGCCTTAGAGGCTGGAAGGTCTGCTCGCACGGTACAGCTTACCGAAGAAGAACAGGCCCAGGTGGCCGATTGCCAGCTACTCACCGTTAAACCGGTGATGTATGTGTGCAATGTGGATGTGAAATCGGTGAAAACAGGAAATAAATATGTGGATGCGGTGCGTGAAGCTGTGAAAGATGAGCATGCAGAGGTGTTAGTGATCACCGCGCAGATGGAATCGGAGATCGCAGCTTTGGAAACATACGAAGAGCGACAGATGTTCCTTGCCGACATGGGACTTGATGAGCCGGGTGTGAACAAACTTATTAAGGCGGCTTACCGCTTGTTGAACCTGCAAACGTATTTTACGGCAGGGGTGAAAGAGGTTCGTGCGTGGACCATCACCAAAGGGATGAGCGCCCCGCAGGCGGCAGGGGTGATCCACACCGATTTTGAAAAGGGATTCATCAAAGCGGAAGTGATCAAATACGATGACTTTTTGAGATACGGTTCAGAGTCGGCCTGCCGCGATAATGGGAAACTTGCAATAGAGGGTAAAGAATACATTGTGCAGGATGGGGACATCATGCATTTCAGGTTTAATGTTTAACGAGATGTGAGTGTTGAGGTTTTGATCGGGGCCATCTCCCGTTTTGAAGAATGGCTCGCCTCTCATACTTCACATCTCAATACTGGAAAAATGGCAAAAGAAACAAAATACACGGAGGAGGACATCAAATCGCTGGATTGGAAAGAACACATCCGTCTGCGCCCGGGCATGTACATCGGTAAATTGGGCGATGGCTCCACGCAGGACGATGGCATCTATGTGCTCCTTAAAGAAGTGGTCGATAACTGCATCGATGAATTCGTGATGGGCGCGGGCAAGCAGATCGATATCACGATACGCGAAAAAAATGTGATGGTACGCGATTACGGCCGGGGTATCCCGCTCGGGAAAGTGGTGGATGTGGTGAGCAAGATCAATACCGGTGCCAAGTACGACAGCGAAGCCTTCAAAAAATCGGTGGGACTGAATGGGGTGGGAACAAAGGCCGTGAATGCGCTCTCCAGTTATTTTAAGGTACAATCCATACGCGAAGGCAAAACCAAGGTGGTGGAATTTGAGCGCGGTGAAGTTTCAAAAGAAAGCAAGCTTACCGGGAGCAATGAAGAACAGGGGACCATTGTTTCATTCGTGCCGGATGAAAAAGTTTTCGGGAAATATCATTATGTGAACGAGTATGTGGAGAACATGCTGTGGAATTATGCATACCTCAACACCGGGCTCACGCTAACCCTTAACGGTAAAAAGTTTTATTCTGAGAAAGGCTTATTCGACCTGCTTACGCAGAAGATCGATGGAGAGATCATTTATCCCATCATTCACCTGAAGGGTGATGATATTGAAGTGGCGATCACCCACAGCAACGCGCAGTATGGTGAGGAATATTATTCTTTTGTGAATGGCCAGCACACCACCCAGGGAGGTACTCACCTGGCCGCTTTCCGTGAAGCCATTGCCAAAACCATCCGCGAGTATTACAAAAAGGAGTTTGAGGCGGTGGATATCCGCACCAGCATCATTGCTGCAGTGAGCGTGAAGGTGATAGAGCCCGTTTTCGAATCGCAAACAAAAACCAAGCTCGGCTCACAGGATGTGGGACCTAAAGGTCCCTCCATGAAAACATTCGTGGGTGATTTCATCAAGCAGGAACTGGATAATTATTTGCATAAGAATTCCGAAACATCCCAGGCGCTTCTTCAAAAAATATTGCAGTCCGAAAAAGAACGAAAAGAACTTTCAGGCATTCAGAAGCTCGCACGCGAGCGCGCCAAGAAGGCCAGCCTGCACAACCGCAAACTCCGCGATTGCCGCATTCATTATACCGATAAAGATGACCGCAGGATGGAGACCACGCTTTTTATTTGCGAGGGAGATTCGGCCAGCGGATCCATCACCAAAACACGTGATGTGAATACACAGGCCGTATTCAGCTTAAAAGGAAAGCCGCTCAATGCATTCGGCTTGAGCAAGAAAGTGGTTTATGAGAACGAGGAATTCAACCTGCTCCAGGCCGCGCTTGATATCGAAGAGAACATGGAGAATTTGCGTTATAACCAGATCGTGCTTGCCACCGATGCCGATGTGGACGGGATGCACATTCGACTTCTCCTCATGACCTTCTTCCTCCAGTTTTTTCCCGACCTGGTAAAAAACAATCACCTGTTCATTTTGCAAACGCCTTTGTTCCGCGTGCGCAATAAGAAAGAAACCATTTACTGCTACAGCGAGGAAGAGAAGAAAAAAGCGGTGGATAAGCTTGGCGGAAAACCCGAGATCACACGCTTCAAAGGGCTCGGTGAGATATCACCGGATGAGTTCAAGAATTTCATCGGGAAGGATATCCGGCTTGAGCCGGTGATCATTGGCAGGGAAAGTTCCGTGCAAAACCTGCTCAGCTATTACATGGGCA
>DATDFI010000584.1:0-16995 GCA_036522695.1 Bacteroidia bacterium
ATTGATGGCATCACCCGGCACCCCGAAAATGTGCTTCACTCCCTGGTCGGCCAAAACATCGATAAGTGCTTCACAAACGTTCATGGACTGTGTTTTTCAAATTTTTTTTGTGGTGTTCACAAGCTTCCACAAAGCGTGGATTTATTTTCTTCAGAGCAGGGCTACGGTAAACTGTTTTTCACTCTGAAAATGCCGGCCATAACTCCACTCCTTATATATAGGTTTCAAAAACCAATCCAGCTTGCCTGTTACCAGACCGGTTTTGATCGCGCCCGCTAAAAATTTGTCGACAAAAACTTGACATTCGTCTAAGCATACCCTATATTTGACTTAAGTAACCGTTCTAACCTAAAACTGTCAGCTATGAAAAGATCTGCCCGCTTTCTCATTTTCTGTATGCTGTTTTCCCTGATTGCCAACGCCCGTGTAGTGGATGTTCAAAACGCCAGGCAGCTCGCTGAAAAATTCTGTTCACAGTATATCAGGGTCAAACCGCTGGACATACAATTACAGCAAACGGAAACCACTTCCAAAGGGATCCCTGTTTATTATGTATTCACCACGAGTGCGGCCGGTGGCTTCATCATCATCTCTGCCGAAGATGCCGCGCACCCGGTGATCGGTTATTCGCCCACCGGTGAATTCAAATTGCCGGATGCAAAGGCCAACATCGCCATATGGATGCAGAAAAGAAAAGAGGAGATCGAATTCATTCGCATCAATAATCTTTTGCCCGATGCCGACATCAGCAACGAGTGGGCGGGAGCTTTCGACCAAACGGCTTTCAATAAAGGAGTGAATCCCAATTTGCAAAGTGTTGCACCGCTTTGTCAAACCACATGGAATCAATCTCCCTATTATAATGCCATGTGCCCGAGCGGCTGCCTGACCGGTTGCGTGGCGACTGCCATGTCGCAGATCATGCGTTATTGGAGCTGGCCTGTTACGGGCACCGGTTCAAGCTCATATTGCGATTGCACGCAAAATGGTTTTACCCAAAATAACGGAACGCTTTCGGCAAATTATGGCGCCACCACTTACAACTGGGCCAACATGCCGAATTATATTTCTTCTAATAATAATGATGTAGCGCTCATTAATTTTCATTGCGGTGTGAGCGTGCAGATGGATTACACGCCCAACTTCAGCGGGGCCTGGGTGATCAATGCAGATAACCCGGTCTGCGCGCAGAATTCATACGTTCAATATTTTAAATATGATCCGAATACCATACAAGGTTTGAAGCGTGCGAATTATTCCGATCCGCAATGGATACAATTGCTCGAGAACGACCTCAACCTGAACCGCCCTATACAGTACGCGGGCTGGGACCCGAGCGCGGGCGGCCATACCTGGGTATGCGATGGTTATGATGTGAATAATAACCTGCACATGAACTGGGGCTGGGGAGGGTATTCGAACGGGTATTATGCACTCAACAATTTGAATCCCGGTGGATATAATTTTTCAAATAACCATGAAGCCTGCATCGGTATTCAGCCGCTGAACTCGGTGAGCAACGATGCGGGAATTCTTTCTATTGTTACACCCAATGGGAACGTATGCAGCGGAACATTCACTCCGGTTGTACAATTGCATAATTACGGGAATAACACGCTAACTTCCTGCACGATAAAATATCACATTGATAACAACGCGAACCAAACCTTTAACTGGAGCGGGTCGCTTGCATCGGGAAATTCGGTGAACGTTACACTCGCGCAAATGACCGCTACATCGGGAGCACACACGTTCACAGCATTCACGCAAAATCCGAACAGCGCCACTGACGGAAATTCCACTAATGACCAGACGACCGGGAACTTTAACGTAAGCACGAGCGGTGCATTATTGCCGCTCGTGGAAGGATTCGAGAGCAGCGCGAACCTTCCCTCGAACTGGACGCTCAATAATCCCGATAACGATGCGCAATGGGAAGTAAGCACTACTGTTGCACGTACAGGTTCCAATTGCATGGGTTTCAACAATTGCAATGGCGATGGCAATACCGATATGACAGGGCGTAAGGATTGGGTGTACACCAAGCCCCTGAGCTTTGCCAATGTAACTTCGGCCAGCATGAGCTTTGATGTGGCTTACGCACCGGCATCGTACCAGAATATCCAGTATAACGATACACTTGCCGTATTCTATTCGGTGAATTGCGGCCAGACCTGGGCACAGTTGTACAAAAAAGGCGGTAATAACTTAGCCACGGCTCCCGTATATGTGATCACATCCAATTCCTGCTGGGCACCTGCCTCCAATGAATGGAGAAATGAACTGGTCAATCTTCCTTCGCAGGTGAATAACCAGGGCAATGTGATCTTTGCATTCGAGAATATATCAGGATGGGGCGAGTGGATCTATGTGGACAACATCAATATCTATTCGAACACCACCACGGGGATCTCTTCAAACGATGCGGGCAACGGCTTCCAGTTGTTCCCTAATCCTGCCAAAGGATCAGTAACCATCAGCGGCACTTCGCTTAACGGCAAAGTGCGAATGATGATCTACGATGCGGCAGGACAGGTGGTGAGAAATTCTGAATTGCATTCTTCAGGGAATGATTTCTCTGAAACGATCTCAACGGAAAATATTGCACCCGGGATTTATTTTGTGCGTGTGAGTGATGACACGAATACCTGGTACAAAAAGTTAGTGATCGAGTAAGCTAAGATTAGCTTGTTCTGAAGAAGGAGTCCATCGGGGGGTGGCTCCTTTTTCATTTTATACGTGCGGGTCTTTTTCCTGGCACAAAAATTTCGTTTGTGTATTCAATTGAATGATGCTTTCAGTCGGTTGGTGGACGACCTTAACAGGACTTTCAGCAAACATTTATCGGGGGCGCTACCCTACCTGTTACTCACTACCCACCCTTTTCCATTTCAAATGCCCGCAGGTATTTATCGATGTATTGCGTTTTGCTTTTTGCCTTGTACTGCATGATGAATCGCGGATGCTCCAGCGCGATGATGTTCTCAAAGAAGCAATGCTCCTGGTTTAGTTTTCTTAGAAAGGATTCGTTCTTCCCCGTGCCGAAGCAATAACACACCTTTGTTTCCACTCCAAGTGCAATTTGCTTTTTAATATTATCGATAATGAAGTGCCGTACCGTTTTTACAAGTGAAGGCTGGTCGTAGTAATTGTAATTCACCTCGCGTCCTTTTTCATTGCGCGCGGTGAAGCCGAGCGGGCAAATGGAATTGATATAGATGTCGCCATAAAATTTTTCCGGTCCGCCATAAGCTTCTATCACTTCGTAAACGAAAACAGAAGAGGGCTCGTGTGCGGGATCGCCTTGGTATCGCAGCCCGCATTTTTCCACTGCGCGTTTAGGGTCTGTGAAGGGTATGCCGGTAATACCTGCTCCAAAACGTCCCGGGTTGATGCCGAGAATGATTTTCCTCTCGCGATTATCATTATAATATTTTTTGTAAAAGGCAGAAGATATCTCCAGCGCGTGATCATTCTCCCGGAAAGGATTCATGATACGAACACCCCTGGGAAGTTTTCCGTTGAATTCCAGTTGTTTATTAAATGAAATGACCCTGTCGGCAAATGTGTTCATCGCATGATCCTCCCTGCTATTTCCTTTGAGTACATAAAGTTCGCTTTTAAAGCGGGGATTTACAAGCCCTCGCCTGATATTCCGGTATTTTTCTTACTTCAACTATCTAAATTCCTTTGTGGCCGAATTTATATCCAAAATACACGGGATGGGGTTCTAACTTTACAATGGAATTTTCAGAAGGGAAATGCGTAAAACAAAAAACAAAAAGCACAATGCGGAAGATTACGTGGGGATGCATGCTGGCGCTAAGTACGCTCGGGCATGCGCAGAGCTTTCAGTGGGTAAAACAATTTACCGGCTATTATGTTAAGGACCTGGAGCGCGATGCTTCCGGGAATGTTTTTTCGATCACCGATTACAGGAATCAATTCACCTGCGGCACTACAACCTATAACGCTTCAATAAATAAATATGTCATCATCAAGTACGATGGGGACGGGAATTGTCAATGGGTACATGAGCGTCCCATCCCGCACAAAGAGACCGCCATGGATGAGGGCGGAAATATTTATGTAACTGGGATCTTTGGCGGTACCATCAATTACGAAGGCCATACGCTGGTAAGTCATGGCGATGATGATATTTATCTCGCAAAATACAATGGAGGGGGAACGCTGCAGTGGGTGACGAGCTTTGGCGGCCCGTATGCTGATGCAGTGAACGATCTTGCAGTGCGGAACGGTTCCGTATATATTACCGGGGATTTTCGTTCCTCCATCCAGGTCGGGACGCATATTTATAATGCGACCAATCCTGCGGCAGATAATTATAATTTTTACCTCGCACGTTTCAATGGGGCCGGCACATTCGACTGGCTGCAGAAACCGGTGTGCAATGGCGGCACTTCAGGATGGGACCTCGGTTGTGATAATGCCGGTAACGCGTATGTGCAAATGGGTTATGGCGATACCACTTCTTTTGGCGCGGTCCAGATCGATTTTGACGGTAACCCGTATACAAGCCGTGCCCTGGTCAAATTCAACATCAGCGGCACCGCGGTATGGGCCAGGAATTACAACAGTACGTTCAGGATGTTGCAGCACAACCTCGCGGTTGATGCAAGCGGGAATATTTATGTTGTGTATGGCATTACTTATTCCGCGCTCGAGATCCAGAAATTGAATTCCAATAATGTTGAACAATGGGCAACAGGCGGTGGAGGAAGTTATTCCACCTCTTGCGGTGACATAAAGATCAATGATGCGGGTGAGGTATTCATAACAGGCACTTCATGGCCGGGCCTTGCATTCGGAAATACGGAATACCCTTCCACGAATGAGGGATGGACCTATACAACAAAATTATCTCCCTCTGGGATCTTTAAATGGACGGTTGCCGCCCAGCCTAAAGATGAGGCCTCGGGTGCCATACCTGAAGCCATAGCGGTGTCTGGAACGGGTGAAACGTATATCATGGGTCACCTTACCGGGGGAAGCGGGATCGTATACTTCGGTCCCCGCACGGTAAATATGAATAACGGGAATGTTTTCTTTACGAAGATCAGTGAATCGCAGCTGATCGTTGACAATGACCCCTGGAAATACCTGGATAACGGCAGCAACCAGGGGACTGCCTGGCGTAATTTGAGTTTCAATGATTCCTTGTGGAGAAGCGGTAATGCGGAGCTGGGTTATGGAGATGGAGATGAGGCCACCGTGATCTCGTACGGACCCAATGCGAATAACAAATACATAACATCTTATTTCAGGAGAAAATTTTATGTAGGAGATACCTCGTCCTTCAGCGGGCTGGAGATAAGTTTGATCCGCGATGACGGTGCAGTGGTTTACATTAACGGAACGGAAGTGATGCGCAGCAACATGCCATCGGGAACGATTACGTATACTACGCGAGCGCCCGGGTTCGGGAATCTTCCGGAAGAAACTTACGATGTGCTGACCATTGGTAAAAGCGCGCTTGTTGAAGGTCAAAATGAAATAGCTGTTGAAGTTCACCAGGTGGATGCTACGAGCTCTGACCTGAGTTTTAAATTGAAGATGAGGACCGTCACTACAACTCCTCCGCCTCCTCCTTCATCCACCGATCTTATTTTAGCGGGTGCAAGCTGGAAATATCTCGACAACGGGAGCAACCAGGGAACTGCCTGGAAAGAAGTTTCTTTCAACGATGGCGCATGGCACAGCGGTAATGCAGAACTCGGTTATGGTGATGGAGGAGAAGCCACCGTGGTTGGTTATGGCCCCAATTCATCCAATAAGTATATCACCACTTATTTCCGTAAGCAATTCAATGTTACGGATACCTCGGCTTTCAGCGGGCTCGAGTTGAGTTTGCTGCGCGATGATGGTGCGGTGGTATACATCAACGGTACGGAAGTGTATCGCAGCAATATGCCTACAGGAACCATCGCTTACAACACATTAGCTGCTGCCACGGTGGATGGTACGGCAGAGTCCACTTATATAGTAAGCAATCTTTCGAAGAGTATTTTGCATAACGGGACCAACCTGGTTGCAGTGGAGATACACCAGGCGAATGCCACAAGTTCCGATATCAGCTTCAATTTAAAACTGAAAACTACGACCACTGCGCCTCCTCCCTCCAACCAGGACCTTATCCTGGCTGGAGCGGACTGGAAATATCTCGATAATGGAAGCAACCAGGGTACAGCCTGGCGCGCACCTTCCTTCAATGATGGCGCGTGGCATTCGGGTAATGCTGAGCTTGGCTACGGAGACGGAGGAGAAGCAACCGTGGTGAGTTATGGTGCTGATGCTTCGCATAAATATACGACCACCTATTTCAGGAAGAATTTTTCTGTTACTGATCCCAATGCTTTCACGCAATTGGAATTGAGTTTGATCCGTGACGATGGTGCCGTGGTGTACCTTAACGGCACCGAAGTTTATCGCAACAATATGCCATCCGGGGCCATTGCGTACAATACGTTCGCTTCTTCCGCCATCGATGGGTCGGGTGAGTCAACGTGGATCGTTTCCAATATCAGCCGCACAGCGTTGGTGGCGGGAACTAACGTGATCGCGGTTGAAATACACCAGGCCAATTACACCAGCTCCGATATCAGTTTCAATTTAAAATTGAGAGGACTTACGAATGGCCGTGTTGCCGATAGTACGCTCGCGGTTGCAACGGGTTATAAAATTGAGAACCCCAGGGGCGATCTTCTGGTTTACCCGAACCCCAACTCAGGCCAGTTCACGATCGAGTATTGTTTAACGGGCCTGCAGGAAAGTTTCCTTACGATCGAGATCGTGAACACAGTGGGTGAGGTTGTTTATCACCGCAAAGCGGAGGTCGTTAATAATTGTTTGAAGGATGTGATCGAGCTGGAGAAAGGCTTGCCATCCGGGATGTATATTCTGAATATTAGCGGTGACACCAGCAGGGAAAGCAAGCAGCTCGTGTTGACGTATTAAACCTCATTATAGGAAAAGGCCGGTTCAGCAATGGGCCGGCTTTTTTTATTCAGCGGTAAGCCGGTCGCCCTTACTTACATCCTCTTTCTCAATATTACCGAGAAGCAGTCCAATGGTAACTCCTCTTTCCGCCTCGTTCACCAATTTTCTTGACATCTCGATTCCTTTGACTGAAACGGACCTTGAAGTGCCGTTGCTTTTTCGCAGTATCAACGAATTTCCGATCTTAACTGTTCCGGCACTTACCTTTCCTACAGCCACGGTTCCCCTTCCCGTTATCCGGAATACGTCATCGATCATCATTTCAAAACTTGTATCAAGTCCATTTGGGGAGGATGAAAGATCCGAATAGGACAGAGTTGAACTTTCGGTCTTTGCTTTTTTTTGACGTGCTCTCCAAAGCGCAATGATAAATGTTATGAGAAGTACTGAGAGAAGGGTTGGAATGGCAGGTGGGCTTGTCATCAGGATTTTTAACGGATATCATTTCTCATTCCACCTGAACGTGTCCTGCTCCAGCCCGCAAAGGTCCACCACACGATCGATCACGGTTGAAGCAAGTTGTTCTATCGTAGCGGGGTTACTGTAAAAAGAAGGAGAGGCGGGACAGATGATGCCGCCTGCTTCGGTCACCGTTCTCATGTTGTTGATGTGAATGAGGCTGAGCGGTGTGTCGCGTGTGACCAAAATAAGTTTTCTTCTTTCCTTCAGGATCACATCGGCCGCGCGCGTGGTAAGATCGTTGGAGATGCCGGATGCGATACGCGCCAATGTTCCCATGGAGCACGGGCAAACGATCATGGTATTAAATCGTGCCGAGCCGCTCGCAAAAGGCGCATTGAAATCATTCTTATTGTAAACGGTGAACGGAATCTTTTCATAATCGCGGTTTCCCAGCTCAACACTCCACACTTCCCGCGCATTATCGCTCATCACCACTCCCACCTTGTCGACCTGATCCGAAAGTTTTTCCAGCTTCTGCAAAAGCAGCTTCGCATAAATGGCCCCGCTCGCCCCGGTTATAGCGACAACAATTCTATGTTTCTTTTCTGTTAACATCAGCGAAACTAATTTACGGAAAAATAAAAGGCAGGATAGTGGTCCTGCCTTCCGGATAGAAACATCCGCACTATTTTATTTTTTTCTCCTCTGCCTGTATCACCTCGTAATGTGTGGCGCTCGAAGCATCGGCATCGTAGATGAAAGCCACTACGTAACAATGTGAATCCACAACGGTCCAGGTGGTGTAAGAGGAAGGAACAGTAAAATGGTAGGTGTTCATTACACTATCGCCAACTGCAATATTGCCTGCAACCAATGTATCGCCCCAGCCGGTGCCGTTCCCGTTTATCGCACCACGCAGAATATTGCGATGCATGTAATTGGTAACGATATTGGGTGATGCAAGGTCGTCTTTTTGCGGCTCCACAATGCTGTCTTCCTTCAAAAGCAGAACAAGTTTATAATAGGCATTGGTTTTTGCCGTCAGGAATTTGCATTTCACGTCAACCTGGAGGTCGCGGTTGTTGGTGTTGAAAGTATTGGTGAGCTGTATGTCGGCATCGGGAGGGTTATTAATGATGTTGTTGATGGCCGAACCCCAGGCACCGTAGTTGAGGAGATGCGAGCTTGTAGGGAACCCGATCCGGTTCACCATCCCGGTGGGATTGGCCTGGATCCCGAATGTGTTGTAATAATCGGTACCCACTGCCGTGCGAAAATCGTAGGGAAGATTGGGTGGAGAAGGCGTGGCAAGCAAACCCGCGTGAATGGTAAGGCCGATCACCTTCGGTTTGTACTGGTCTTCGAGCTGGGTGGCCGTAGCTCCTGCAGGCGGACAGTTACCGCAGGAGGTGCCGGTGAAATCCTCGAGAAGCACTTTTCGAACCACTGCGTTAGGATTGCCGTTCGAACTGCTCGATGTCTCATAGGGGAATTTCACTTTGTCGCAGCTCTGCGCTAAAGCAAAACCGGCAGCGAGTAGTAAAAACAAACGTGATCTTTTCATGGTATGAAGTTCAATATCAAATTTACAAAATAGCGTTCAAATCAGAAACTGCTCGTGATCGAGAGCGTGAACCCGTTAGCGGCCGGCACATACCTGCACACACCTCCCGCACAAAAGATCCCCGCGCGCTGCTTGCCATAACCGAGCGTGATACGGTTCGCATTGCGGATGTAACCCACCTGCACATTCATGTAATGAAAACGCTTATCGGGATGCGTGTTCCCATAATTGTACTGGTCCATGCCTGCCACGAACCAATGTTCGCTGGGGGTCCACTCCAGTAATCCTTCGGCCCAGCTTCCGCTGTCCTGGCGCGTGTACAAATGCTGCAGCTCCATGCGGATGGAACCTTCATCCTTATATTTATAGGTCATGTCCACCACACCTATGTTTGAACACACATTGGGAGCGCCCGGGTCGACACGTATCACGTCAATATTATATACCTGGTTGGCATACACCACCGTCATCTTGAATTTAGGGCTGATCTTTTTAGTGATCTCTATATTGAAATCCTGGTAAAGGATCTGGTTGCCTATGCCGAAATAATTATTGTTCTTATACCCGATCTTTGAGGAATCGTTAACGGAATTGAAACGCGTGGTGTCAAGATTGAATGCGCCTGAATAGTTGATGGCGAAATCGGTCCCGTATTTGCCACCGAGCAGGGCATCCACTTTTTCCATGAAGGTGCCCGTTTCTTCTTTATGCTTTTTGAATTTGTGGAGGAACTCGGCCTGGTAGCAGAACTCACCGTTGGTTTGACTCGCGTAAGGATAAAATGCGAGAAGGCCATAGGTATGCTGCTTGGTGAGCACCGGATTGTAATTGATGAAAAGCGCATTGCCGGCCACATCGCGATCGGATTTGTAAACCATGTTGTCGATACGCTTGACCGAGAGTGAGGCGCCCGTTCCTTTTTTCGAATAACTTAATTGCAGCAGGGCTGCTTCACCGGGCTTGTAGATATAACCGTTATCGTAATTCGGATCATTTATTTTGTAAGCATACTCACCATAAACATTCAGGTTGCCATGCGCAAGGTTGAATCGTCCGCCATAACAGCCAACGTTAAGCGGGAGGATCAGTGACGGATTCTGGTCGGCCTGGTACTTGCTCACAAAACTTCCGCCCACCATGAGTTTTGTTTTTTTCTCCTCCCAGTTCGGGGTAAGCTCATTGAATTGTATCTCCCCGTCAAAACCGCGTACACGACCGGTTTCCTGGAAAAAGAAACGCTGCTGACCGATCAGTCCTTTGAGGTAAATTCCTTTGTAAGGCATGAACTTCACACGAATTCCATCCAGCGCATTATCGAAACCCAAACCTCGCTCTTCGTAGGCGCGCAGTACCAGCCCGCTGCCGAATTGCTCGTAAAATGATCCCACGGTCACTTCCAGCCCATCGATGGTGTACATCGCATAACGATAAGGGATCCCGGTCCCTTTATAACGCGAATCGAAACCCTGCATCACATCGAGATAACTCTCGTAACGCAATCCAGCTTTAAAATTCCCCTTCGTATAGTTGAGGTTGCAAAAGCCATTGCTCAATACTTTTTGAGGAACGGGTGGCGCACCGATGGTGGAATCGGGATTATAATATTGTGCATCCACCTGGAAATTCCCGTGGATCTCGCCAAGGTTATTGTTGCTGGAGCCGCCTTGATTTTCCTGGGCAAAGGCAGCGCCCGTAAAAATCATGAGTGTTGCAAAAAAGCAAGCGCTGTTTTTCTTCACGATGACCGGTTTTTAAGATGAGGGTAAAGATAAACATCTATCCGCTCCTGCGCCAGTTTTTGGGAAGCCTACGGCATTGAAGGGCCATCCTGTATTTTTTGAGTTTACAGAGGGGAAAATGCGGGCGGGCTTAACCAATTACTAATTTTTAGGCAAAAAAAATCCCCCCAACTTTTTGTTGAGGGGACCGTATCCTGGTTTTGCTGAAATATTATTTCTGCACCACGATCTTCTTCGTCACCACATCATTGCCCGCTTTCACTTTCACAAAATAAACCCCTGAAGGTAATTTGGAAGCATCAAGGTCGATCAGGTGCATGCCTGCCGAAAGCGTTCCCTGCGGGAGTGTGATCATGTTCCGGCCAACCACATCAAACACATTCACCTCTACGTTTGATGATTGGGTCAGCTGCAGGTCGATCGTAGCATTGTTGTTCATAGGATTGGGGAAAATGCCGAGCGAAACATTGCCCGAAATATTTTCCACGCCATTGGATGAACTCAGGTTCACGTTATCGATATACAGGTAATTGCCGTAACCGCTGTGCGCACTGAATTTTACAATGAGGGAAGAGGACCCCGCGTAAGTGCTCATGTTGACCGACTCCGTTCTCCACTGTGTTGAAGTGGGGGTGAAGTTGGACGTGGTGGCCGGTGCGGTGGCCAGCGTAGTTGAATTTTTGCTGTACACCTGTGTCCATGTTTGCCCGCAATCGGTTGATGCGAACACATCCAGTGTATCGGCATACGTGGCATCGTAAGGGGCATAAGCTACATCAAAAGTAAGGTAGCAGTTGCCCGTCACGCTCGACATGTCCGTGTTAGGCATGAACAGGTCATCGATATTGCCGGGAGTGCTGTTCACGAAATCCATGCGTGCACTGCCCAGGGGAGTGATGTTATGCGAACCCACTGTTGCAACGCGGAGCCACATCGGGCCATTGTCAGGATTAAAGCGCATCCAGTTGGTGGGCGGGAACGTACTGTTGGTAAAAGATTCGGTCACGGGATAAGGATTAGTGACAGAGTTGAGCGTGAAAAAGCGCTCGGTATATTTATCATTAAGCGCGTTGGCATCCGTAGCACTATTGGGATTGGTAGTGTACGAAGTGAAAACGTTGGTGCCGAGCGTTGAGGTGAGCCCGGGCAATGCCACGGTGGTGCTTGCGGCAGGAGCAAGTGTCCCGGTCCAGTTATAAGTTTGGACAGGATTTCCATTGAGCTGGTAGTTGATGGTGCAGCTCGTTAAATTGTTTGAACCGTAGTTGTACAAAGTGACACTGGGCGTAAAAGCGGTGGTGCAGCCAATGGGGAGCCCGCTGAAAGCTGTTACACCGGCATCGTTGGGAACGGGCAGCGGTGAGCTGTATGCAGCCTGCTTCACATTCTTGGTAGCATCATCCTGTATCCATCCCACAAATGCGATCTCGGGTATGCGGTAGATGTAAGAAGGGATCTTCACACTGTAAGTGAGTGTTTGTGTCTGGCTGTTGGTCCAGCTTCCTGCAATCGCAGTTCCGTTCTCATCCGGGTACATTTTACGCATCACGTTGTAAAAATCTTTTTCACCGTTGGTTCCGGGCGCGCTGGTAAATGAAATATGGCGCTCGATCATGGCCAGCCTGAATTTAGGGGTGGTCATGTTCACGTTTTGCGTGCAGGTGATCACCGCGGTGATGAACATGGAATCCTGCGCTACGTTCATGGTGTGCGTAAGATTGATCGTAAAAGGAGAGGTGACCACGTACTCATTATTGATCATGGTTTGGGTATAGGAACCCGGATAAAAATCCACTCCATCCTGCTTGCCATCCGGAACACCGGTCACACCGTAATACACCGAGGTGCGGTTATTGGCCTCGCTTGGATTTTGCGCGTTCATGGGATCCACCCCGGGCCAGCTGGTCTGGTATTTTACCGAAACCACTTTGTTGGTGTTGGAGGAAAGTATCGCGTTGAACGAGGGGTTGGCCGCAGCGCAGGGGCCGCAGGAGGCTTGGGTGAATTCTTCGGTGAGCACCAGTCGCTGTGATTGCGAGAACCCGAACGAAGCGGTGAGCGCCAAAGCTACAAGAGTAGTGATCTTCTTCATGAGTGTTTTTTTTGTTAGGGGGATAAAATTATGCTACAGTAAATTAACATAAATAAAATGAGAATGCCAAGACATTGGTCCCGGCATTCCCATTCATTATTAGAAATTGAAAAATTACTTTTCGATCTTCTCGCCCTTTGCCACTTTCTGAAGCACCTCGTGGAGCTTGGTCTCACCACCTTCCACGTAAGTGTTATTATCCCAAACGATGTTGCCATTACCATCCACCACGAAGGTGTGCGGTACATTGTTCACATTCATCGCGCGTTTGAAATCCGAATTCATATCGAGGTACACTTCGTAATCCCAGCCTTTCGCATCCACTGTTGACTTTACTTTCGATGCGGTCTTTGAATCGTCAATGGAAATGGCAATGAGTTTTACGCCTAATTCCTTTTGCCAGTCATCGTATACTTCGGAGATGGCACTCAGTTCCTTTTTACAGGGTGTGCACCAGGTGGCCCAGAACGATATCACGATGGGTTTCCCGTTGTTGGCGATCTTCGATGAATTGAACGTTTGCCCGTCCAGCGTTTTCAGGTCAACAGAAGGGATCTTGCGCTCTCCATCCAACATGGTGAAGGCGGTAAAAAGCAGGAACGATGCGAATACAATCGATAATTTCTTCATATGCTTTTTCATTAAGGGTTATAAAAAGAACAGTCCCGATGGTGTTCCGGGACTGTCCTTATCAAATTAAACGCCAAACATTATTTCTCAACAACCACCTTCTTGCTTACGGTGTAAGCACCGGCAGTAACTTTCACAAAATAAACGCCTGCAGGAAGCTTGGAAGCATCCAGGGCAATATCGTGTGAACCGGCAGAGAGTGTACCGGCATTGATGGTCTGAACGGTTTCGCCCAGCATGTTCACCATGGTAACATTTACGTTCGCATTCTCAGCAAGCGTAAGTGTAAGCGTTGAACTGGTGTTCATCGGGTTGGGGAAGATGTTCAGGGAAACGTTGTTGGTGATATCATGAACGCTGCTTGTAGAGCTGATGTTCACGTTGTCAAGGTACAGTTCGTTACCGTAGTTGCTGCAAGCCTTGAACTTCACGATCACGGATGATTGACCGTTATAGTTGGTCATCACCACGGTTTCTTTTCTCCACTGGCTGGCAGTAGGAGTGAATGAAGTGCTTACTCCGGGAGCAGTGCTCAGGGTAGTACCGTATTTGCTGTACACCTGTGTCCAGGTCACGCCACAATCAGTTGATACCATTACTTTGAGTGTGTCGTCCAGTTCACCGTTCGGGTCAACATAAGGAGCATAAGCCACATCAAAAGTAAGGTAAGAAGCACCGGTCACACTTGACATGTTAACGGGAACAGCATACAGGTCGGCATTGTTGCCGGCTGTGATGTTGTAGAAGTCGGCTTTAGAACAGCCCAGCGGAGTTTGACCGAAACCACCTACAGTGCCGGTACGGGACCAGAGAGGGTTCGGGTTGCTCAGCGCCCAGTTGGTGGGAGGGTAAGTGCTGTTGGTGAAAGGCTCCATCATCGGGTATGCTGCCGTGTTGGTAGTGATCACCAGGAAATTCTGGGAGGTCTTGTCGTTCACACCATCATAGTCAGTTGCTGCGTTAGGAGCAGTGGTATAAGCTGTGAAGGTATGCCCGCCTGCAGTAGTGGTTTGCACAGGCAGGATCTGCGTAGTAGATGTATTAGGAGCAAGAGAACCTACCCAGGGGAGTGTTTGAACGGTATTGTTATCGATCTTATAGTTGATGGTGCAGCTGGTGAGCGTTGAAGAACCGAAGTTCATGATGGTCACCGTGGGAGTGAAGGTAGTGCTGCAGCTTGCGGGTGTGATACCGGTGATGCCGGTGATGCCAGCGTCATTTGCGGTGGGCACAGGTAAGCTGCGGCCAGCCTGGTATACGTTCTTGTTTGCATCGTCCTGGATCCAGCATACGAAAGCAAGCTCACCTTTGTTGTAAATATAAGTAGGGATCTTGATCGAGAAGCTGAAGTTCTGGCTCTGTGCATTGGTCCAGCTGGCAGCGATAGTGGTGCCGGTCTGGCCAGGGATCATCTTGCGCACTACGTTATAGAAATCTTTTTCACCGTTTGTTCCGGGAGGAGTGGAGAAAGAGATCTGGCGCTCGATCATGGCCATGTAGAACTTAGGCGTGGTCATGGTCACGTTTTGCGTACAGGTAACTGTAGCGTTAACGAAAACAGAGTCCATCGCTGTGTTATACATATGCGTGCATGTGATGGTGAAAGGAGAAGGAACTCCATATTCAGCATCGATGGTGCCCTGGCTGATGTTGCCTGGGTAAAAATCCACACCGTCCTGCTTTCCGTCCGGAACACCGTTCACACCATAATAAGTTGATGTAACGTAATTGAGTTCGGTAGCATCCTGTGCATTCATCGGGTCAACTCCGGGCCATGAAGACTGGAATTTGATCGATACGAGTTTGTTCGTGTTGGCATTCACCAGCGCATTATAATAAGGATTCGCGGCAGCGCAGGGACCGCAGGAGGCCTGGGTAAATTCTTCATGCAGTACCAGTCGTTGCGACTGTGCGAAAGCAAAAGAAGATACACAAGCCATGGCAACCAGGGTAGTGATCTTTTTCATGTTGATGGGTTTGGTTAGTTTTATTGTAAATTAAGCGAGAATTCCATTAATACGCAAATGCCTCATAAAATGGTTTTGAAGCGGTACAAAAATAATCGGGCGGGTATGCCGTGTCAAACTCAATTTAGTCAATTATTAGTAATTGCTAATTTGCTGGAGCGTAACTTGTTGGGTTATGCTCAAAGCCTTATTTTTGGTGTTTACCGGTGAGGAATTTTTACCCCATCGAGATATTTGGCAGTACGCTATGACACCATCAGAAGATCTTTTCAAGCTCATTAAATCACTTACCCCAAACGAAAAAGGGTACTTCAAAAAGTTCTCGAAGATACACGTGCGCGAGGGGAAGAACAATTACATGATGCTTTTCGAAGCCATCGATAAGCAGGAAAGTTATAACGAGGAGGCCATCATCCATAAATTCCGTAACGAACAATTTGTAAAGCAATTCCCTGTTGCTAAAAATTACCTCTACAACCTTATTCTTAAAGCGCTGGATGTGTACCATTCCGGTGTGGACCTCGAGATCGGTTATCTAATACATTGCTCCATCATTCTATATGATAAAGCCATGCTTGATCCCGCCCTCAAATTCCTGAAAAAAGCGGAGGCGCTGGCCAAGGAGCACCATAAACTTTCCTATCTCAATAAGATCCTCAACCACGAATTGTTCATCCTGAGAAGGGAAGAATCATTGCGTAAGCCCGACCTGCTCGATGAACACTACCGCGAGCGCGTGGAGAATGCCGACCAGCTTCGCTACGTGATCGAGTACCAGCACCTGAACGACCTCGTTGCAGCTCAATACGGAAAGTGCTACGGCCCTTACCGCGAAGCTTGTTTTAAAGAAGTGCAGCGCCTGGCGCAGGAGCCGCTCATGAAAAAGCCACCGGCCTCACTCAGCCTTTACGCACAGATCGAGTATCATACCGCCCGGCTCCTTATTCATTTTATAGGTCGCGAATTCGAAAAGGCGTATGCGATCAGCTCCATGGTGGTGAATGAATTGCTGAAAGAGAACGAACACATTTTGCCTGGCCGCGCAAAAACAACCTTGCTCGAGCATCACTGCACGGCCTGTATGAACACTGCCCGCTACGAGGAGGCCCAACGCATTGTGGACCGCCTGAAGCAGTTGGGAGCGGTGAATGATCCCGAGCGCTTGCAGCTGCTGCAATTCATCTCCCTTCAGGAACTCATCATTTGTTTACATAAAGGTGAACGCGATGAAGCGATGAAAGTGATAGAGGTGATCGAAAAGGAACTGGTCCCTGCCGAAGAAGTGATGGATGGCGATCAGAAAGGCGCACTCTACCACCTCGTTACGCTTACTTATTTTGTGAGCGGAAATTATAAGGAAGCGCTCAAATGGGTGAACCGTATCCTTAACTCACGCCTTTCGGCTTACCGTGGCGATATCGTGAGTTCGTTCAGGCTGCTGGAACTGCTTATTTTTTTCGAGACGGATAAAACGGACATCATTCATTATAAGATGGAATCGTTCGAACGGGCCTACAAAAAGGACCGTGAGCATCATCGCTTCGAACTGCTGGTGGCCTCGCAACTCAAAAAAATATTCCAGGT
>DATDFI010000585.1:0-4750 GCA_036522695.1 Bacteroidia bacterium
GGTGGTGGCGTATTTGGGCTCGAGGATGATCTCTCCGCCCGAGGGCTTGTCCTGGGCGTAGGATGAATTGGAGAAAAGGGAAAGAGTGGCAGCGGCAATCCAAACGATCCGCAAAAGCGAATGCCCGGATGCGGGCTGAAGTGTCTGCAGGGCAGCCTTAATGAAAAAACTTTTCCGTTTATTTTCTCGTGTAAACATTCTCTCCGTTCACGTAGGTGTAAAGCACTTGTGTTTTCAGCACATCTTTGATATCGCACTTCATGATGTCGGTATCGAGTATCACGAAGTCGGCAAATTTGCCTTTTTCAAGGCTTCCTTTTTCCTTTTCCTCAAAGTTAGCAAAAGCGCCCCAAATCGTCATGCCCCTGAGTGTCTCCTCGTGGGTGAGGGC
Organism: Bacteroidia bacterium; assembly: GCA_036522695.1. GTDB lineage: Bacteria > Bacteroidota > Bacteroidia > JADZBD01 > JADZBD01 > DATDFI01. The sequence goes on from DATDFI010000585.1 coordinate 392, forward strand.
ATTCTCGGGCTGGAAGCCACCCTCGGGCCACCCCTTTTCATCCATGCGCGCAACGGCCGCATAAAACGTTTTGAAAGGAGAGATATCTTCCACCGGGAAATCGGTTCCGAGCGCGATGAGGCCGGCAGCTTTCAGAAGATCTTTATACGCGTATGCGTATTTGATGCGCTCCGGGCCGAGACGGTCTTTGGCCCAATACATATCGGAGGTGGCGTGCGTGGGCTGCACGGAGGGGATGAGCATGGGCTCTGAAGATCTATAATTGCTATCGAGATATTTGACATAATCTACAGGAGTATATTCTCTCCTGCTATTACCATTGATCCGCGCCAATTCTTCAATGTCCTTTTCATTTGTTACCTGGAAATGCTCAATGCGCCAGCGAATATCATTTAGTGATTTTTTTTGCAGGGGCTGAGGATCTTTCCGCATCATGTTCAGCATTTTCTCCATGCGATAAGGATCTTCATAAAGAGAAAGCATCACCCGGCAAGCGGAGTCACCAATACAATGCGTATTCATTTGAAAGCCGTGATCGATCATTTCGGGCGCCCTTCCTTCAAAATGATGGACGTCACTCAACAAAAATCCTTTCCATCCGGGTTTGTCGGAATAATCCTGTAACAAGCAAGCGCCTCTCGATCCCAGCGCGCCATCGGCATAAAATTTGAATGAGCGAACATCGAGGCGATCGGTTTTGTAAGGGCCATGCTCCATGTAGTAATCATAATTGGGAGCAGAATCGCTCAACATCGCATAAATACGCATTTTCAGATCACCCCTTTTCTGCATCTCATCCATTACATCTATCACATTCTTCATCAGTCCTGCATCATCAACGGTGGTAAGCCCAACCGCAAAGCAATTTTTCTGCGCTTCGAGCAAAGCATTTATCATTTCTTCTTTGGATGGCCCGGGAATTACTTTTTCAACCAGGTCAACTGCATTATCGATGAGAATGCCGGTGAGTGTTTTTTCAAGCGTAGATATGCTATTTGAACGTTTTGAGTTGTAGAGCTTGATCGAATCTTCTTTGCTTTCAAATTCGGCAGGTCGTGGTGGAACCGCTAACAAGGTTTTAATTATCAATTCGATTTCACCACCCGACACTTTCGTGTCAGGAGTTATTCCAGCCAACATAAGTGCATTGCTATTTGCAAGCGTGGCATGTCCATCCACCCTTTTCAGAATAACTGGCGTATTCGGAAAAAGTGAATCCAGTTTCCTTCTGTTGGGAAATTCCTTCACCACCCAGTCATTCTGGTCCCAGCCCCGCCCGATGATCCAGCCCCCTTTATCCCCCCAGGGGGGAAATTTGTTCTGTTTGGCGTAAGCCACAACTCTTTCTATAACCTCATCAAATGATCTCGTTCCAATCAGGTCAACTTTATTTAAGCCGAGGCCGTAATTGTAGAAATGGCAATGCGAATCGATAAAGCCGGGGAATACGGCCTTTCCCTGCAGATCGTTAACGACAGGTGCTTCGTATTTGGTGAGAATGGAATCATTGGAACTTACTTCAACGATTTTTCCATCCCTCACCGCAAAAGCCTCGCGCACGCTCATGACAGAATCAACGGTGTAAACTACTCCGTGATGGAAAATGGAATCCACTTTTATCTTGGGTTTGGAGGAGCAGGATGGAAGCAGCAGTGGCAGGAGCAGGGAGGGCACCGCGAAGGCGCAGAGGCGCAAAGCGATGCGGAATGACTTTAGGGGATCACTTTGCGTCTTCGCGTCTTTGCGGTTAAACTTTTTCATGTTATTTATTCATGAAATCACAGATCAGCCTATGAAAATGATGCGTACCCGTTTCGCGCTTGGGTGAATAGCGCCCGCGATCGTAAAAACGGGAGTTGATACCCTTCTGCACATTCTCCACCACCGCTTCATCTTCCCGCTCCACTTTGTCCAGCATGGCTCCCGCGCCACGATCCAGTTTGCTTTCATCATAAATGTATGTGATGAAGGAAACCTTGCTCAGTTGAGTTCCCATCGGGCGAACAACATTTATAGATAATCCCCAGGGATAAAAATTGAACATCATGTTCGGGAATACCCAATAATAATATGCGGACACTGCTTTTCCATGATCGGGCGAATCCTTTGGCAGATCAAAAATATCTTCACCGCCTTTGGATAAGGCGAATTGCAAATTGGAATAGGGATACAGCTCAGTGGCGTAGGAATTGTAATCGATCACTGCATTGAGCGAATTATGAATAAAAGGAATGTGAAATCCTTCGAGATAGTTTTCGCAATACAAAGCCCAATGCGCCTTTACCAGGTAGTCACGCGAGCGGACGGGTTCGAGTTTGAATTCATTGAGTTTCAAAAATGAAAGACGCTTCTTCATTTCAGCCAACACCTCCTCCAGTTTAACGGAAGGAGATATTGAAGTGAACAGTAATTTTTCCCAATTGCCGAATGGAACTGTAGGTAAATTATCTTTTTCGGAGGGGAAATTTTCCGCGTTCTCGAATTCCGGCATGCTTTTGAATTTCCCACAGAGATCGAACATGCGGCCATGGTAACGGCAGCGGATATTTGTTGCGGTGCAGGAATGTTCGATGAGTAAATTACCCCTATGCGTACATACATTGGAAACGCAATGCAACTTGTCCTCTTTGTCGCGGGTAAAAAGAAGTGGTTCATCCAAAAAGCCGGGCAGGATTGTTTTGGGAACGAGCTGCCCGCTCAAACGCAGCTCATCCGTGTCGCCCATGAATTGCCAGGTTCGCGCGAATATTTTTTCTTTTGAAAGTTGAAAATATTCTTCCGAAGTGTAAAACTCAGAGGGAAGCGTGGAAGCTTTTTTGATGTCCGGGTCAACGTGGAGCATGCGTAATGATTTGCGATTTTCGGGATACGATTTACGAATGTGAAAAAATTACTTCCTCAGCACATTGATCGATGTGGCTTGTGCGGCCGGGGTGATCACCAGGTCGAGGATATTCACATGCGCAGGCCTCGATGCCACCCACCATACGGTTTCTGCAATATCTTCGGGATGCAAGGGCTCGATCCCCCTGTACACGTTTTTCGCTTTTTCCTCATCACCCTTAAAACGCACAATGGAAAATTCTGTTTCCGCAAGCCCGGGATGAATGGCGCTCACGCGGATGTTATGCGGCAAAAGATCGATGCGCATGCCTTTATTCAGGGCATCTACCGCAAATTTGGTGGCGCAATACACATTGCCGCCCGGGTAAACTTCTTTTGCAGCCGTAGAACCTATATTGATGATGTGTCCTTTTTTATTTTTTATCATCAGGGGTGCGATGGTGCGGGTCATGTACAACAAACCTTTGATGTTGGTATCGATCATGCGTTCCCAATCATCAATGACCCCTTCCTGTATCGTATTCAAGCCAACCGCCAGCCCTGCATTGTTCACCAGCACATCTATGTTTTCCCATTTTCCGCCTAACGTTTTCAAAGCGCTTTCCACTTCATCCAGCTTGCGCACATCAAAACAAAGCGTGAGCACATCCACTTTAAAGTTCTTTTTCAATTCTGCAGCGCAGGCTTCCAGTCTTTCTTTCCTACGGCCGGTAATGATCACATCGTAACCATTCCTGGCGAAGATCTCCGCTGTTGCTTTGCCGAAGCCGGCTGTTGCGCCTGTAATTAGAGCGATCATAGATTTATTGTCAGTTGTGCCGAAGGCATCCCTCCGGGATTAGTTGTCGGGCGGGTGCTTCAAACCGCGTTAAGTTTACTTTTCCTGTAACTATATGCGAAATAAATTACGAGCCCAACGCCCATCCACAAAAAGAACCAGATCCAGTTGGATGCGGCCATCCCGGTAAGCAGGTAGCAGCAGGCGAGCAGCCCGAGCACGGGAATAAGCGACAGGTTTTTAAAAAATGTGTAAACGGTCATCACTACGCAAAGTAAAAGGAAAACGATCATAGGAAGATTGTTCGCCAGATTATCGGAAGTGATATTGAAAGTTGAACTAAAAAAATCGGGTGCGCCTATGTACAACCACAAAAATGAGCCGATGGTGATAAGCGGGATGATGAACTTCCCGTTTATATAAGGTAAACGGAAACGACTTTTCTCCCCCGGTGCTGGCGCATCAGCGGGGGGGAGCAGCAGTACGCCCCCGCACACCAGCACGAACGCGAATAAGGTTCCGATACTCGTGAAATCAAGAATGAAATCTTTATCAGTGAAGAACAAAGGCACACCCACCACGAGGCCGGTAACTATAGTTGCAAAGCCCGGTGTTTTGTATTTAGGGTGGATGGTGGAGAATTTTTTCGGTAACAATCCGTCACGGCTCATGCTCATCCATATGCGTGGCTGGCCCATCTGGAAAACGAGCAGCACGCTGGCGATGGCGATCACCGC
>DATDFI010000586.1:0-4456 GCA_036522695.1 Bacteroidia bacterium
ATCGTGTTGTTAGCTCACCGGCCGTATGGATTACCCGATGACCGTGCCAACCGTGCGGGCCACGCATAAAAAACAGGTAATTGAATAAGAAGAAAAAAAATGTTACGTGGGATGCACATCGCGGGAAAAGAATTACCCATGGCCTCTTTCAAAGTGCAATTGATAATTAATTGACGTAAGGTTAAAATGATCCTATTTCAGGGAAAGTTTGTACCCGACACCCTTTACGGTGATGATGTTTATCCCGCTGAGCTTTTCACGCAGCTTCCTGATGTGCACATCAATGGTGCGGGCGCTGCGGTTATTGATCTCCTTGTTCCATACACTGCGGAATATGTCCCTGCGCGTAAAAACTTTTTCGGGAGAAGACGCGAGCAGGTAGATAAGTTCGAATTCCTTTCGGGGGAAATTCAGGTTTTTACCCTTATAGTGTATGGTATACGTTTCACGATCTATAAAAAGCTCACCGTTGTGCCTCCCGGAAAAATGGGTATGGTGAACAGGGGCGTTTAACGCAAGTTGCTCTTTAATGCGGTAGCAAAGGAAATCGTAATTCAATGGCTTTAAAAAACAATCTTCAGCCAGCTCCTTCAGATCGGTTATACTGGAATACCCGGGTGCTTCATCGAGCAAAAAATAAATGTAAATATCACGGAACCTATCGTCCTGGCGAATGATGCGCCCTGCTTCTACTCCATTCATGCGCGACAGATTACAGTCGAAAATGATCAGCGCTGGAATGTGAGTGGCCGTTTGCGTTAAAGCATCAAACCCATTATCGGCAACAAGTATGCTGATACCCGGTCCAAGCCTGGCCTCGACCTTCGCGGCCAGCTCCTTGTCGCGGCTAACGATAAGTATAGATGTTCCCTGCCTTCTCACGGTTTGCAAAAGAAGAAACATGAGTTTAAAAAGTATTACTTAAAAATTTTAATTGTAACCCTTCAGGCGCTCGCCTTCTCACCCAGCATCTCATTCACCATGTTCAGGAGATACTCAAAACGGATCGGCTTGGAAATGTACTGGTCAGCCCCCGAAAGCATGGCATGCATCACCTGGTAATCGTCATGCACAGCCGAAAGGAAAATAAAGGGAGTATTGCGAAAAGAATTACGGTTGCGAAGCACCTTGCACATTTCAATACCATTGAGCTCAGGCATCAGGATATCCGATACGATAATATCGGGATTGGCCGATTCCGCTTTAACGATCCCGTCCTTTCCATCTACTGCACGTATCACTTCAAATCCATTCTTCACGAAATTATACGATAGAAATTCCACAATATCCGGTTCGTCATCGATGATCAGGATCTTTTTTCCCATTTATCTGGTTTTTTATATAAGCAAAGCTACCGCGCGTACAATACGCGCATATTTACTCTTCATTAAATTATTGTTAATACTTCCTTCACTTTAAGTAAACATCTATCGCTTCTACGATGTCCTCGTTCAGCAATTGTGCGGGTGCAGGCCTGAAATCTCCTGCACAGTTATTGGGAATGAACCAAATGCGCTTCCTGAAAAGATCACCCGTTATAAAATTGCTGATCACCCCGTACGCCACGCGGCCATTCCTGAATTTCACGCGCGCTTCTGTTTCACTCATTCCCAATTGTTCCTTTATCTCTTCTATCATTCGTTTTTATTTCAAAATAACATCGCTTGTTTAATTTCCCCGTCACCACACCGTAATTGCTGTGTTAAAAAAAGGTCCCGCAAAAATTGCGGGACCTTTTTTCTTTAACCTGTTAAACCGAATTTATTTTACAATAATGGTCTTGATGGTTTTGGTCACCTCGTTGGTGGTAATCCGGGTGAAATAAATGCCGGCCGGGATCTGGCCCGCATCAATATTCACTTTGTTCACACCGGAATCAAAACTTCCCTCGCGGCTGAACATCACTTTACCGTCAATACCGAACAACACGATCGACACCTGCGCATTACCATCCAGCTCGAATTCCAGGGTGGCCTGGTCGTTGAGCGGGTTAGGATACAGGCTCACGGTAGTGAGATTGTCGGCCTGCAAAGGTGCAATTCCCGTATTGATGTTCACATTCTGGCAGATCGTGTCGGAACAACCTGCAGTATTGGATGCGATCAAACAAACCGTATACACACCGTTGGTTGCGTAAGTATGCGTAGGATTGGGTGCTGATGAAGAATTCTGATCACCGAAATCCCACATAAAGTTGGTGGCGCCAACCGAAGTGCCGCTGCTGAACACGATAGTAGGCACTGTTCCGCTGAAGGTGAACCCGGCAGTTGGAACAGCACTAACGGTAACATTGATACTGTTGGAAGTACCCACACCGTTACAGGCGTTGGTATTGGTTACAGTACAATTATATGTTCCGGAAGCGGTAACCGTGATCGATTGGGTAGTAGCGCCATTCGACCAGCTATAAGAATTAGCGGTAGTATTGCAAGTGAGCACTACATTATCGCCCTGGCAAATATTTACAGGACCATTTGCTGAAATGGTGGGCGTGGGTGAAGAACCAACGCTAACAGACATAGATGGAGATGCATTGGAAGTACACCCGTTCGCATCCGTAACCTGCACTATGAAGCTTCCGCTTTGTGTAGCATAAATACACTGCGTGGTTGCATTATTGCTCCACATATAAGATGAAGAAGTATTCGCACAAAGCTGAACACTGTCACCGGTGCAGAAGGTGGTAGGACCACCTGCGGTAATGGTCGCGTTCGGAAGGGGGTTAACGGTTACCGCTGTATTGGATGAAGTTGCAGTACACCCGTTCGCATCGGTAACTGTCACGAAATAAGTCCCGCTGGCAGTTACGTTAATGGTTTGCGAAACACCTCCATTCGACCATTGATAGGAAGAATTAGCAGAAGCGGTAAGGTTCACCGACCCGCCCTGGCAGAATGTAACCGGGCCGCCCGCGGTGATATTTGCAGTGGGCGCGGGCAACAGCGATACCGTTACACTGGTTGATGCGGCAGAACAACCGGTAGCGTTGCTTACGATCACGTTGTACGTTCCTGCTTGTGTTGCAGTATACGATTGGTTAGTGGCACCATTAATATTGGCATTATTCAATTGCCACTGGTACGTGTAACCATTCCCCGAATTTGCGGTGAGTACAACTGATCCTCCGTTAGGGCAGATCTGTTGAGTGCCGCTGGGTGTAATGTTCGCGAGAGGAGCAGCAGTGCCGCTGTAATCGGTATTCTGCGGATCAAAATTACACCAGCCGTTCGTCCAGTTATCATTAGTGGTTTGGGTTCCGGCAAATGCCCCTATGTAATTCACCTGGGTGAAGAAACCTCCCTGGAGGCGGCCGCTGTTCCACCCCGGCTTGTCAAATGGCGCATTGTAATTCTGGAAGAAGTTGGAAGTATCGGTGTTGATCGGCAACAAGGGATTAAAAGGATACTTATTGGTATTGCCGAAGTGATCGCTTTGGCCGCAGCATTGTTGGTAGTGTGTCACCACGTATGCCGGCAAACTCTTCGAATTGTAGCAAACCGGTGAGATACTTGTAGGAACAGGATTGGGTGCGGTGAGGTTAAAGGGATTCCCGAGTTTAACTCCGTTTTGCTCCGTTGCATAAATACGATTGCCGTAGTTAAGAGTTCCCGGATCGTGGGGCCATGTATAATTCCTGTTCGGGTTATCATAGAAATAATTGAATGGTCCAACCCAGGGGGAGAAAGGAGGAGTGGGTGAATTATTAACTCCGTTTGTTGTATCTCCCTCTGTACTTGTGCTGGTAAGCGAACGTGCTCCGTCAACCACGTATTCCAGTTCTTTACGTGTAGGAGTATTTGTAGTTGGCATGCCGCATACAATGTTGTTTCTTATCTGGCCGATAGAATCTCCGGCAGAACCAAGTACATCATAATTGCGTACGGTAGATCCAAAACCGGATGAAGATTCATCGAACAATATTCCGGCAGGATAACCTGCGATCACGCTATTGAATATACTGCAGGCTGTGCCTCTCCTGAAATGCAAGGCGCTAACAAATTGCTGGTCGTACGCTGTAGAAGTAGGACTTACCAGTGGACCTATGATGGTCATATTGGAAAATACGGGTTTGGTCAGACCGGTGGTATCTCCCGCCAAACCTGTCTTGGTTCCGCTCTGGTAGCTATCGGATTCAAACGACTTTGAGCCTGACTGGTCAGCAGCAAAAGGGTCACGCAAGGCGAAACCGAATTGAATATGGCCGGAAAAGCCGTTATCGGTATCAAAGTCATCGTCCCATCCGCGGAAAGCCACCAGGTATTTTGCATTCACGGTTCCTCCGAAAAATTCATAGGAGTCATCGCCACTGAAAGAGACCTGGATGTGGTCGATATTGGTAGCATCACCTACACCGCAAAGTGTAAGGCCGTTGATCTCGTTATTGGGAGAGAAAGCAACGCCTGCAAATTCAATACGGATATAGCTGAGTGAACCGGAATTGTCGTGAGGGTTGGTT
>DATDFI010000587.1:0-9420 GCA_036522695.1 Bacteroidia bacterium
GAGCCCAACGAGCTACCAACTGCTCCACCCCGCAATATATCTTTGAATAAATGAACGTCTTTACTGAAAAGCGCTGCAAATATAGATAAATACTTCACATGACAGTAAATCTTTTGAACATTGCGCACTGACTTCTTAACCTGAAAAAAAAGCCTCCCGCATCCAGCGAAGAGGCTTTATTATTTTTGAAGCCTGGTTTTTTACTTAATGAGTGTGACGTGACCCACAAGATCATGCCGCCCACCGTTTCCATCTTTGCATTTGATCTTCCACACATAAACATCTTCCTGCGCAATATCCTTTCCCCCGTTCGCACGCCCATCCCAACCCTGTCCCCATACGCTCGTGGTCCATATCATATTGCCCCAGCGATCGAAGATCCACATTTTGAAATCATTCGGGTCAATGTCCTTCCCTTTCGGGAAAAACAGATCGTTGATGCCATCTCCATTCGGGGTGAATGCGTTGGGAACATACAACGCAACATCCGGCTCTATCACCAGGCAATAGATGATGGTATCCGGGCAACCGTTGGCATTTGTAACGATCAGGCGCGCGCAAAAAGTTCCTGTATCGGAATAAGTATGACAGGGATTTTGCTGGTTGCTGGGTGTGCTGGTTGTATCACCGAAATCCCAGGTCCACGTAGTAGCGCCATTCGAAGCATCTGTGAAACAGATCTGCGGATTGATAATGTTAGCCGTGGTTGGCGTCATCGTGAAATCCGCGAGCGGGTAAGGATAAACCGTAATGTAATTGTTCAGTGTGAGAACACTGGTACAACCGTTATTGTCGGTGATCGTAAGTGAAACATTATACTGGCCGGGATTTGTATAGCAATGGCTCGGGTTGTTTTGAGTGGATGTGCTCAGGTCACCGAAGTTCCAGGAATACGAAACACTATTGGCTGTATTATTTGTGAAGTTCACACACAAAGGTGCGCAGCGTTGAAGCGTATCACCCGCAAATTGCACCGTGAACGGGGGATACAAAGCCACCGTGGCCGTATCCGGAATTGTACACCCGTTGGCATCGGTGATGAAAACGGTGTAAGAAGTGGTTACCGTAGGACAGGCAGAAATAGAACTTGTGGTTTGGCCGCTCGACCATGAATAAGAATAACCGGCCGTTCCTCCACTTGCCGTAACGCTTATGGGAGAACAAGCACCGCTGCAAATAGTAGCTGTTGGCGTGATGTTGGACGTAAGAACGTTAGGCTGCGTTATTGTGACAACAGAAAAATTACTGCAGCCCGTTTGATCGGTCACATACACGGTATAGTTACCTGCCGAAAGCCCCGTTGAAGTTTGGTTGCTTTGGTTACCCGGGACCCAGGAATAAGTATAAGTACCGTTTCCATTGGTAACATTAACCGTTGATGAACCTGTGGATGCCCCGAAGCAAAGTATATTGGTTTGTGTTGTGGTGAGCGGCAGGGAAGAAGAGCCAGTGACAACAACGGTATCGAAAGCTGTTTTGGGAACGCAGGAGGCATCGGTAACCCAAACGGTATAGTTGCCGAGTGAAAGCCCTGTTGCCGTTGAAGTAGTTTGAACAGGATTAGTGCTCCAGGAATAAGTATAAGGGCCATTTCCTCCTGTCACGGTCACCGTTGCCGAACCATTGGAACAGTTACCCGACCCCGTTGTGGTGAGCTGAAGCGGGTTACATACCTGCGATGTGAGCGTGAACTCAGATACAAATTGATTTCCCGCAGCGAAAAGCGTATTATTGGGACCGAGGCGAAGATCGTAAACCGTATTTGCGGTAACAATAGTGTTCTGGAGCGCCAAATTCACATCGTATTTTTTAATGCTCGATTGTACGCCAACATAAACGTTATCGCAATCGTCAACATCAAGCCCGCCCCAGGTAAAAGGAGTGTTAGAAATACTGACGGTTCCAACCAGGGTTCCATTGTTCTTGTTCCACTTTTTCAAAGTAGCCCCATCATACGTATAAAGGAAGTTCTGGCTCACGCACATCCCATTGAAACCATTTGCATCGGAGGTGGTATTGAGCACATAAGCGATACTTGCCACTTCCACGAAGGAATGGTTATCGGAAACCGTGTAGTTCACGGGCGACAAAGTTCCACCCGGTGCCTGCAGCATTACGTTATCGTATTGCGAGGGATATGCCTGTGAACGGGCTGTGGCCATGTAAGCCATATTGTTATTATCGAGCGCAAGCAAACAAAAATCGTGAAGCGCAGTGGATGAGTTGAGCACGTTCACAGGAGTAAGGTTGGTCAGGTTGGTATCGAGTACACAAGCCTGGTAGGTGGCGCTGGTCCCACCGCCTGCGATAACCGATTTGTGCGCGCAATTGTTGTAAACGATCCTCCACATTTCACCCAGGTTGTTGTTGCCGGGGAACATGGCCACCTGTGTACCGGCATTGTTCAGCTTGATCACGCGTGTTCCGCTGCCACCGTTAAAACCCTCAACGATGTAGCTGCTTCCGCTGGTTCCGTCAACGGCAAAATCACCGTAACAGGGACCCGCACAACCCGAACCGTAAAATGAAGAAGCAGAATAAACCCATTGGATCACCCCGGCCGAATTCAATTTTATTTCCTGGAAAGGATAATCACCGCCATTCACGTAACAGTTACCGGCCAGGTCGAACTCCACATCATACGCGGCATTGTAACTGCTGAATGTGGGAACAGTGGTCCAGGGATCGATAACGAGCGGCCTCTTTTTATCGTAAGACTCAACATTGAAAGAAACCGTATTACCGTTCAATTTAAAAGATGAACGTACCATCGATGAACTGGCTCCATCATTGTGATAAGTGTAAGGAGCGTGATCGATAATATCCTCAAGGTAGGTTTTGATCACGATGTTCCCATCCTTTTCGAGTTGGGGAGCATGATCGCCCGAATATTTCATTTTGATCACCGAAGGATCGGCACCCGGATGAACGATGATGTTGTATTTGATCCCGCTTTTATCGCCAGGAAAAAAATATTCTACATCGATCCCGGGGTAAAGATCTTTATAAAGGATCTTGCTGTAAGCTCCGGCTTTCAAGCAATGAGAACCTGTAGCATCATTAAGATCGGGATAAGTGAAATAATATGAGATTTTATTCTCAGGGATGATCTGCACATCGGGGTTCGCGCCTTCCCAGTTCATGTGCGTGATGTAAGTGGTGATCTTCTCGGGGGTTTTGGTCCCGTTCGCCTGGAATTTTTTGATCGCTTCTTCGCGCTCTTCATCCTCCATACCGTGATATTGATCGTAACGATAAGTCAATCCGGAAGGGGTAAAGTAAAGCTGGGCCCCCAAGTAACGCACACCATACTTGATGTCGTTCGTCTCAAGCTTGTCCTTTTTGTCGAACTGGCCTTTGTTCTCCACAAAAACCTTTTGCTCGAAGGGACCTTTGGTCCATTTTTCCTTACTGATGCTGTTCCCGGTTCCGGCATTGACAACGGCAGCAAAAAACACTGCAGAAACGATAAAAGCCTGGGCAAGGAAGCAGGAATTAAAGGGCTTGTTGCGCATTTTGTTGGGGTTATAAATGCAAGTGCTTAAAATTCAGACTTGTAAATATAGTACCTTTTCGGTACCAAGTCAAATTTATAGACAGGCAGCCCCCTTTGAAAGTTGCATGGTTTGAGAGAGAAAAATGGAGATCTGCTTCAGAATAAGCCACTCTTCCTGATCTCCGCCAGGGCTTCCGCAAGATATTCGTACTGGCTGACGTGGTTGTAGCACTGGCAGGCAGGCCGCACCCAAAGCCGGGGATCGCTGCCCGGGAAAACGATGATGGGAATTTCTATTTTGTATTTATGAAAAAGTTCGTCCTGTACAGGATGGATGAAATTAAAACCGTAAGCGGGTTTTGTTGTTTTGCCGAGATAGACGTTGGCAAGGTGGCCTATCATACCATCCGGAACAGGAAGCTCCGTTCCCATTTTATCGGCAATGACCTTCCGTGCGTTCAAAGTCAACCCGCGATTATAAGCGCGCAACTCTTTCCAACCACCGGGAAATAGTTTTTTCATGGATTCAATGGCAAAAGGAATGCAGAGGTAAGCGGTGTAATCATCCGTTCCCGGCCAGAAAAACTGCTTCGCCCATTCGGCAGAGCGATCGTAATTGTGGCTGACCTGGAGAGGAGAAACATTTTTCTGCCTGGCGGGATGCACCCACAGGACGGCAGAGCCTTTGGGCGAACAGATCCATTTATGGCAATTGCCCACATAATAATCCGCCCCCAGTTTTTCGATGTCGAGGTCCACCTGGCCCGGAGCATGCGCACCATCAATAAAAACATCGATACCTTTCTGTTTAAAATACGGAACGATCTTCTCCACCGGGAAAACGGTGCCGGTTGCCGAAGTGATATGGTCGATGAACAGTAATTTTGTTTTGGCTGTGATCCCCATAGCGAGCGCTTCCAACACCTCGTCCTCATTTTTCATTGGGAAAGGTACTTTCGCCACTTTCACCTCGTACCCCTTTTGCTTCGCATAAAACCGGATCGTGTTTGCGCAAGCTCCATATGTGTGATCGCTCATGAGCACTTCCCCACCCCTTTCGATCTCAAGGGAATGAAAAACCGTGTTCACACCCATCGTGGTGTTCTTCACAAAAACAAGATCGCTTGCTTTTGCACCGAGGAATGCGGCCGTTTTTGCCCGCGCATCATCCCACAAGCCTTCCAGCTCCCGCACACTGAATTTCACCAGCTCCGCTTCCATCTCCTTACGCAAACGGTCCTGCTCTTTCAGTACTTCAAGCGGGGCTGCGCCAAAAGAACCATGGTTCAGAAAGGTGTAATTGCGGTCAAGTCCCCAATGAGAGATCAGGGATGAATAATTGGGCTGGATCATAAATGGAAATTGTTTTTTTGTGATACCAGGCGCAGCACCTTCTCCACGTCTTCCGGTGTATCGATGCAGTGACTGTCGTGATCGGTGACCGCCAGTTTTATTTTAAAACCATTCTCGAGCCAGCGCAACTGCTCCAGCGATTCCGCCTTTTCCAAAGCAGAAGGAGCAAGCTTTGTGATCGCTTCAAGTATATCATTCCGGTAAGCGTACATTCCAACATGGCGATAATACTTAAAGTGTTTATGCCATTCCTTTTCATCAATTCCCTTAATGGCCGGGATAACAGACCGGCTGAAATAAATGGCTTCCATTTTATCGTTCATCACGATCTTCACTTCACCCTTATCAAAAAGCACTTCGTGCGAACTGACCGGGATCATTAACGTAGCAAGCTCTGTTCGTCCGTCCTTTAAAAGGTCAGCAAGCAGGTCTACCTGGGAGGGATCTATAAAAGGCTCATCGCCCTGGATGTTGATCACATATTTAAAATCGCCCTGTACCTTTTTCAATGCTTCGAAACAACGATCGGTCCCGCTCGGGTGATCGGCAAAGGTCATTACTGCCTCTCCCCCGAACTTCTGCACGTGATCGAAAATGCGCTGGTCATCGGTGGCCACTACAACCTTGGAAAGGCTTTTGGATTTTTTCGCCTGTATATAAACGCGCTGTATCATCGACTTTCCCTGTATATCGATGAGTGGTTTGCCGGGAAAGCGTGTGCTGGCGTAGCGGGCGGGGATGATACCGAGGATCATGTAAAATGGAAGATGGTTGATGGAGGATGGAGTGGACTCATCACGATCGCGGGTCCTGTTCAACAATTCCTTTTTCGGTGCGGGTGAAAAATTTTGTCATCACTTTATTGCGATCGTCCGCATAAGCGCGATAGATATGATCGTAGGCAACCCGCTTATCCATCGTTTCCTTATACATTCCTTTCACACCCATCATCAGTTCACACGCTTCGCGTAAAGGAAAATTCCCCGCTTCGCAACCGGTCACATAATCGGCATATTTCTGCGACTCGGCATACTGCATAAAAAGAGGATTTGCTTTACGCCCGATGAGGATGCGAATGCCGGCCACCTTCGCAATGGACAGGTCGAGCACATCATCAAAAGCATAGGCCACCTCCTCCTTCTTTACCTGGTGTTGCGCACAAAAATGTTCGAGCGCTTCTATCTTATTCGCCACCTTATAATAACTACCGTGAAAATGCTCGCGTTCGCAAAACCAGAATGCTGCGCTGTTGCGCTCCCCGGAGATCACTGCTGTAAATGGAAGACCCTGATGTTGGAGCCAATGTGAAAAGCGAAGGAGATTGGTGCCCATGGAGTCCACTTCACTGAAAGAACTCGACCCCTTTTCGATCTTTTCACCATTGTTAAAGACCCCGTCCCAATCAAAAATAAAGGCGCGGATATTTTTCAGCTTCGCTTCGAACTCGCTGTAAGGGGTGAGAAACTTCCCTCCTATACCGGTGAATATTTTTTCGATGTTGTTCAAAATAGAGCAGAACGCAGATCAAACTGGTTTAACTTATGATCACCGATGAACTTAATCATTCTTGAGATCCTGGATATCCAGCATCCCCACGGGCTTCCCCTTTTTCGTCACGAGAATAGTGTCAACGTTCGTTTTCTTGAACAGTTGCGCGGCATCATTCAGCAACACATCCGCCTCAATGGAAATAGGAGCGTTATAATTGAAATCACTCATACGGTGGTTCAAAATATTCCTTCCATCCTTGAGCAATTGCCTGCGCAGATCGCCATCCGTGAAAACACCTTTTAAATTTCCTTTTTTATCCACGATGGTGATGCACCCGAAACCGTATTCTGTCATTTTTACGATCGCATCCTGCAAACTCGAGTCCTCCTTCACAATGGGATTCACTCCATTCATCGCTTCGTGCACGCGCACGGTCATCAAACGTGTATCCTGTATGAATTGCTCGGTGCCGAGAGAAGTGAAATGATTTTCGGTGAGTTGCTTCATGACCTTAAGGGGAACGGTCACCGTATGCACACCAATGTTGATCGCGTTGCGCACATGCTCTACGTTACGAACCGAGGAGAACATGATCTTTGTATTATAACCGTAATAATTCACTGCATCCACGCATTGTTCCACCAGCGCCAATGCATCATGCCCCTGGTCCTGCAGGCGGCCTACCAGCGGACACACATACGTTGCGCCTGCCTGCATGGCCATGTATGCCTGCTGCAAGGTATACACCAGGTGAACATTCACCATCATTCCTTCGTTGCGGAGCATTTTGCACGCACGAACACCTTCGAGTGACACGGGGATCTTAAAAACCGTTTTCTTTTTATCGAGGCCCAATTTCAGCTGGCGTTTTGCTTCCTTCAAAATCTCTTCGGCCGTATCGCCCAGCGCTTCGATCTGGAGCACGGGAACGATCTTCGAAAGTTTTACGATGGTGGCATCCACATCGGTAATGCCCTCACGCTGCATGAAGGTGGGTGTGGTGGTGAGTCCATTGAGGAATCCGAGCTTGAATCCTTCTTCTATTTCTTTGAGGTTAGCCGAGTCGAGGTAGAGTTCCATAAAAAGGGTTATTTGTTATTCGTTAAAAGTTATTCGTTCTACGGGAATTATGGATCTGTGCGCCCGAATAACCAATAACCGATAACTTCTTATCTATTTCCTGTATTTCACTTCAATATTATGCAATTCCACGATAGGTTTGAGGAATTCCTCAAGGTCATAAACGCACAACTGCGAGGCTGCATCACACAATGCCTTTTCCGGCTCGGGATGTGTTTCAATAAAAACTCCATCCACGCCAGCAGCCACACCCGCGCGCGAAAGCACCGGCAAAAATTCCCTTGCTCCTCCCTTCGCATCCGCACTCGGAATTCCGTATTTACGAATGGAGTGCGTGATATCGAATACCACCGGGTAACCGATATTGCCCATGTGATAAAAACTCCTGGGGTCAACAATAAGATCGTTGTAACCGAAAGAATAACCACGCTCGGTAAGGATGATTTTATCATTTCCCGCATCAATGCATTTGTTCACCGGGTGCTTCATATTATCCGGTGCAAGAAATTGCCCGTGTTTGATGTTGATCACGCGGCCTGTTTTTGCCGCGGCAACAAGTAATGTAGATTGCATGCACAAATACGCAGGGATCTGCAGCACATCGCACACTTCGCCTGCAGGAGCGGCCTGGTCGGGATAATGAATGTCCGTAAGAACGGGGAAACCGAATTGTTCTTTCACCTTCGCGAGTATCTTCACTCCTTTTGCAAGGCCCGGGCCATCATAATATTTTAAGCTGCTGCGATTGTCCTTCTGGAAAGAGGATTTATAGACCACTTTGATCTTCATACGTTCCGATACTTCCCTGAGCTTCTCGGCCGTTTTCATCATGATGCTTTCATCCTCGATCACGCATGGACCAGAGATCAGGAACAGGTCGTTCGACCCGCATTCGATGTTTCCTACTTTAACTATTTTTTTATTCATATCATAAAAAATGGAAAAGCAATATTAAACCCATTATTAAACTAAATACCCCGGTGGCGAATTCTTTAGCATTATTTTCAATGTCACGCCACGACCTTACTAACATAATGACCGCAATGATCATAATAAACATTCCAAATAATGATTGGCCCATTGGGTTCACTCATTATTCCTGAAATGCTCCAACCCCAACTTCACCGCTATCCTGAAAAATTCATCGCTCTCGAATTTACTTTTCGGCAGCTCTTCTCCCGCATGGATCTTCCCCGCCCGTTTAAAACCCTCCAGCACCATCGCTACCGCATGCTTCGAATCATCTGTACCCACATCATACGCCTCATACAACTCTTCCATGATCTCCCGCTCCCTATCTCCATTGATAAAGCTCTTCAGAACGAATTCAACTATTTCTTCTGGATCGTAGTTCATAGTCCGACAAGATCACTACAAGTTTTAAAAAATTTAACCGCAGGCACGCAGAGGTTTTTCACTGAGGGCCGCTGAGCATTCAATACGTTGGATTCCTTCCCAGGTAAAAGACGATAGCGAAGGCAAAAAGGAACAAAACGATCAGGATCTGCATCGCGTTCTCTTTAAATGCTTCTGACGAAAATTTTCCAACCACCAATCTTTCTATCAGGTAATACAGAAAATAAAGAGCGATCAAAACAAATAACAAACTGCCGATGATGCCGTTCATTACACGTTAGGAACAAATAGCAAAATGGCTGCAATGACGCAAACCACGCCACGCACTACCCTCAATCCACTCATGGAAACATTACACGCATTCTTTTCCACGGTTGGGTTGTAAAAATTAAAAATGCCCACCCCGCAATAAATGAGGACGATGAGGATCAATACCGATTTGAAAATTATCATTCCTTCTTTTTATTCCTTCATTTCATGAAAGATCATGAATAAGGCCCCGGCTATCATTCCCAGCGAAACAAAGATCAGTTTCCCGTTCTTCTTAAACGTTTGCATGCTCCACTTTTCTTTGACCAGTTCGGCAATAATGAGAATACCGAGAATTGCCCCAACTGCTAAAACCCAATACCCGGATTGACGCT
>DATDFI010000588.1:0-3378 GCA_036522695.1 Bacteroidia bacterium
AATTATCTTCCTTTTGGACCTGCAGTTCTTTAGAGTCGTAATAACCGCCTTTCTTTTGCTGGTAGTAAGAATTTTTAGAGGGGATCTTGATTTTCTCGTAGGAATCGGAATTGCTGCTGTTGCCCTGGTTCATCTGTGAAAAAAGCGGGGCGCTGCTGCAGGTAAAGGCTGTAACCAAAATGAAGTAAAATTTTAAGGGCCCTCTTGTCATTTTCCTGTTTTTCCGATGGTAAACTTACTTCATATTCTGCGGTAAAAAAAATGAGAGGCTCGCGAAAGGCCTGTTTTTACAGGTGTTTTACGCAGCATTCGGGATGCTTCACCCAATCCCTTGAGTGTTTCACCTTCCCGCACGTCCTTTTCACTAAATGGTGGTTTTTCATCGGTTTTTCCACGTATAGTTTTACAAAAAAACGAAACACATGAAACTGCTGCAAAGGATCAACGAGATCATTTTTAAAACGCTTGCGCTTGCAATGGCGTTCACCCTCGGTATGGGCTGCACCGGGAGCACAGCCCAGGGAATAAGAGTGGTTATGACCCAACCCAACGAGCCTGCCCCCATGATGATGACCATCCCCGGTAACACCATTCGCCTGGCACTGTTGCTCGATACAAGTAATAGCATGGACGGGTTGATCGACCAGGCTAAATCGCAATTATGGGTGATCGTAAATGAACTGGCTAAAGCGCGTTACAACGACCAGACACCGTTTCTCAAAATATCGTTGTATGAATATGGTAACGATGGCTTGCCCTCCAAAGAGAATTATATCCGGCAGGTCACTCCATTCACCACCGATCTCGACAGTATTTCGCAGGAGCTTTTTGCATTGAAAACAAATGGAGGACAGGAATTTTGCGGGGCAGTGATCGGCACTTCACTTAAGGAACTCACATGGTCAACGCTCACAAGTGACCTCGAAATGATCGTGATCGCAGGAAACGAGCCCTTCACACAAGGGCCTATCGATCCGAAAAAGACCTGCGCATCCGCCAAAGAGAAAAATATTTTCGTCAATACCATTTATTGTGGAGATGCCCTGGAAGGGATCAAAACCGGTTGGAAACTCGGTGCCGACCTTGCGCAGGGCAGCTACATGAACATCAACCAGGATAAACAAACCGTGTACATACAAACACCATACGACAGCCTCATCGGTAAACTCAACGACAGTTTGAATAATACTTATATTCCTTATGGATCTTATGGTGAGATGAAATATTCCAATATGAAGATGCAGGATGTGAATTCGGAGAATTATACCGAAGCAAATAAGGTAAACAGGACCAAGACAAAAGTTTCTTCCGTTTATAAGGTAAGTTCATGGGACATGGTGGATGCGAAAAAGGAGTCGAAGGATTTTGACGTGAAAAAACTCAAGAACACCGAAATCCCCAAGGAGATGCAGAACATGACGCCCGAGCAAAAAGAAAGATACATTGATGATAAAATGAAAGAGCGCGACCGCATCACCCAACGCATCAAAGAAATGGATGCTCTTCGCGAGCAATACATTGCTGACAAGCAATTAAAGGAGGACAAAACAAAACGTCTCGACACCGAGCTCATTGCAGCCATTCACCAGCAGGCCGCTATGCGGGGGTTTACTTTCGAAGAAAAATAAAACTGTTGCGGGCGGAAGTTTTTGTGCGGTCATGGGCAATACCACGAAAACAGATGTCCGCAACTTGATATTTCACAAAGTAATCGTCAACGCACAAGGCTTACATCGCCTTTCAGGAACGTAGTTGTTCCATCGGTGAAGAAAATATCGGCATGATAAACGAATACGGCTGTATTCATGGGCTGGCCTTTGTACGTTCCATCCCAGCCCAGGTTAATGTCAGTAGATTCAAAGACCTTTTCCCCTATCCGGTCATAAACATACAGGTGAATGTTCTTTATTCCTGCGCCTCGTATCATGAAAACATCATTTTGTCCGTCACCATTCGGGGAAAACGCCTCCGGCACAAAAACATCGTGCTGGTCGATCACATCGATCTGAACAGTGGCTGTATCGGTACAACCACCCTGTGAAACGAAAACAGTGTATGTAGTTGTTACGGTCGGAGTGGCGACAGGATTTGCACAGGTTGTACAGCTAAGCCCGGCCGCTGGGGCCCAGGAGTAGGTTCCACCACCTCCGGCACTCAATGTAACATTAGAACCAATGGTGATCGTTGCGGATGTGCCGGCAGTACCCGCAGGTGAAGGATTTACAGTGATCACGGTAGTTGTAGTATTGCTTCCATTCGAATTCGACACAACAAGAGTGACCGTATCTGTCCCGGCTCCGCTGAAACAAACTGTTCCGGGGTTTTGCTGCGTGGAAGATGGAGGTGTTCCTCCCTGGAACGTCCACGACCAGGCCGTTGGAGAACCTGTGCTTGCGTCAGAAAAATTAATGCAGTTTCCGTCACAAACAGAAGTTGATGAAGAGCTGATCACGGGATTTGGCGCTGCGCAATTGTTCACCGTAACGGTTACCGATGAACTGGAAGAGCATCCGTTAGCGTCAGTAACAAAAACAGTATAGGTGGTGGTTACGGCAGGAGTAGCTGTAACCGCTGACCCTGAATTAGAACTCAAACCTGTTGTAGGTGACCATGAATAAATCGTTCCCCCGGAAGCATTCAGAACAGTTGAATCCCCGTTACAGATGGTAACGTTGCTTCCTGCATTCGCATTTGGCAATGGATTTACGTTCACGGTGATCGTGTCGGTCCCTGAACAGCCATTGGGATCGGTTGCATAGATCGTGTAAGTGGTAGTAGTGGTTGGTGAGGCAACAGGATTTGAAATAGTAGAGCTGCTCAATCCTGTTCCCGGTGACCAACTGTAAGTGGTGCCGCTGCTGTTCGCATTCAGTTGGGTATTATTTCCGTTACAGATGCTGGGATCAGCTCCGGCACTCACGACAAGACTCGAACCTACGGTGACCGTAACCGATGCAGAATCACTGCACCCCGATGCGTTCGTCACGTAAACAGTATACGTTGTTGTAGATGCAGGCGTAGCTACAGGATTTGAAATGGAAGTTGAGCTCAAGCCTGTGCCCGGTGCCCAGGAATAAACCGTTCCTCCGCTTGCGGTGAGCGTAACGTTACCACCGGTGCAAATGCTGGCAACGCTGGGAGAAATATTTGCGTTAACAGGGGGATTGATGGTGACCGTAACAGAAGCCGTATCGCTGCAGCCTTGCGCATTACTCACATAAACAACATAAGTGGTGGTCACTGTTGGAGAGGCAACAGGATTGGAAATGGTTGAAGAACTCAAACCGCTTGAAGGAGCCCATGAATAAGTGGTTCCCCCGCTCGCAGTAAGCGTAACGTTATTTCCATTGCATATTGCAGCGGATAAGGGATTGACAT
>DATDFI010000589.1:0-10262 GCA_036522695.1 Bacteroidia bacterium
CTCAACGGCCTGGGCATTGAAGTATGCGATATCGGGCTTTCCACCACGCCCACCGTGGAGATCGCAGTTCCCCTCGAGAAGGCCGATGGAGGCATCATTATCACTGCCAGCCACAACCCGCGGCAGTGGAACGCGCTCAAATTGCTGAATGGTAGTGGAGAATTCATTTCAGATAAGGAGGGGCAGGACCTGCTGAAGATCGCAGAGAGCGATAATTATGATTTTGCAGAGGTGAATGCATTGGGAAAATACACCCAAAATGACACCTATTTCAAAAAGCACATTGAAAAGATACTGGCCCTGCCTTACGTGGATGCAGCGGCCATACGCGCAAAAAATTTTAAAGTGGTGATCGATTGTGTGAACTCTACCGGTGGGATTGTGGTGCCTATGCTGCTCGAAGCGCTCGGGGTAGAGAACGTGATCAGGCTATATTGCGAACCCAACGGGGATTTCCCCCATAACCCGGAGCCCTTACCGGAGAACTTACGCGATATTTCAAAAGAGGTGGTGAAAAAGAAAGCGCACCTGGGCATCGTGGTGGATCCCGATGTAGATCGCCTGGCATTGGTTTCCGAGGATGGAGAGATGTTCGGGGAGGAATACACTTTGGTTGCTGTTGCGGATTATGTATTGAAGAAAAAAGGCAAAAAAGCGAATACGGTTTCCAACCTTTCGTCCACGCGCGCTTTGCGTGACATCACCGAGAAGGCGGGCGGGCAGTACAATGCCTCGGCTGTGGGTGAGGTGAACGTGGTGGAGATGATGAAAAAAACGAATGCGCTCATTGGCGGAGAAGGGAACGGGGGAGTGATATTGCCCGAGCTGCATTATGGCCGGGATGCGCTGGTGGGCATCGCGCTTTTCCTTTCGCACCTGGCCAATTATGGCAAGAGCTGCTCCATGCTCCGCGGCACTTATCCCGATTATCATATTTCAAAGAACAAGATCGAGCTCACGCCCGAGATCAACGTGGGGAAAATATTAGATGATATCCGCGAGAAATATAAAAAGCAACCCATAAACACGGTGGATGGTGTTAAAATAGAATTCGATAAGGAATGGGTGCACCTGCGCAGGTCGAATACCGAACCCATCATCCGCATTTATTCGGAGAGCGAAAGCGAGACCACTGCCGAAAATCTTGCGAAGAAGATCATCACCGATATCAAGGAGCTGATCAAGCTGCAGCAAAAATAGCACCTGCGAATTACGAATCCTGTACGGATCTGCGAATGCATTGATTTGTACTGCCGCTATGTTCTGGCGGTTCTCCAATTCTTAATCTTGCCTTTATTTCGCTCGGCAGAACGCAGACTAATTCGTATATTCGTATCTCATTTGCTGTTGAGATATGAACATTTACTTCGATAATGCGGCCACCACAGCACTCGATAAAGAGGTGCTGGATGCCATGCTGCCTTACATGACCGAGCATTTCGGCAATCCTTCGTCCATTCACTCCTACGGGCGCAAAACGCGTGCGGGTATCGAGGCCGCGCGAAAGACCATTGCGAAGCTGCTGAACGTTTCTCCCTCCGAGATATTTTTCACCTCGGGCGGCACCGAAGCCGATAACATGGCGATACGCTGCAGCGTACATGACCTCGGCATCAAGCATGCCATCACTTCAAAGATAGAGCACCATGCCGTGCTGCACACGCTGGAAGCGCTGGAACATGAAGGGGTGATCAAACTGAGTTTTGTGAACCTGGATAAGAAGGGAAAAGTTGACATTGCTCACCTGGAAGAATTACTGAAGAACAACGGGCCCAGTTTTATTTCGCTGATGCATGCGAATAACGAGATAGGAACATTACTGCCTATTAAAGAAGTGGGTGAGTTGGCAGAGAGATACAAAGCGGTCTTTCACTCGGACACGGTGCAAACCATGGCACATTACACGATGGACCTGAAAGCAATGAAAGTTCATTTTGTGAATGGGGCCGCACATAAGTTCCATGGCCCGAAAGGCGTGGGCTTTATTTATGTGAGCAGCGATGTGAAGATAAACCCGCTGATCTATGGCGGTTCGCAGGAGCGCAACATGCGCGGTGGAACGGAAAATCTTTACGGCATCATTGGCCTGGCCAAAGCCATGGAGGTCGCGTACCGCGATATGAAAGCACACCAGGAACACATCACCGGCCTGAAAAATTATGCCATAGAACAATTGAAGAAAAATATTCCCGGTGTTGAATTCAACGGGGACTTAAACAGCTCATTATATACTGTGCTCAATATCCAGTTCCCCGCCACAGATTCGGCCGAGATGATGTTATTCAACCTCGACATCGCAGGCATAGCGGCATCGGGCGGAAGCGCATGCACGAGCGGGAGCAACCAGGGCTCTCATGTATTGCGCGCGATCGGCTGCGATATGAATCGTCCTTCTGTACGTTTCTCCTTTTGTAAATACAACAAGAAGGAAGAGATCGATTATGCCATCGCCAAACTGAAAGAATTTTTCCCGGTGAAGGAAAAGGTCTGAATAAGAAAATAAAAAATGAGGGGCGAAAACTATCGCCCCTTTTTTATGCAGCGTTCCTCCGATAATGTTCTTCGGTAACAAGCACCTGCTCCAGGATCAGTTCTCCCACACAATTCTGGTATCCCCATAAACTGTTGGTTTGTCCCCTGAAAGAAGCTTCGCCTCCCATTTTTCCATGCGGAACAAAACCGGATGCAAGCCCGGCAGCGAATAATCCTTTGACGGGCTCACCCGAAAAATGCAACACGCGGCAATTGCCATCCACCAGTTTTACCCCGTATTGAGCGAGCAGGGGAATGGGATGTTCCTGCTCATCAAAAACGGGGAGCACGCGGGGTTTGTATCCGAATGCCGGAACGATAAGTCCCGCCTTGTCAAATAATTCAGAAAGTTCGCTGTGCGTATACTTTTCAAGCAGATCAAGTTTCACGCGATCTTCTTTTTCATTTGAAATTCCCATGAGCTTTCTCAGCAACTCCTTTGATTCAAAACGGATCCCCCCGAGGCGGTTCACACGCAGGGTTACCGGGCAAATATCGTTGAGTGTAAAATCAGTATAGCCATCCGCTTCCGCTTCACGAGCTGAACCGTAAAAGAGCTTAAGCTTATGCCGGTGGAGCATAGTGATATCTCCTTTTTCAATTTTGTGTTGTGCCTCCAGCGTTTTCAACATAGTGGTTGCCGAGGAGAATGCGCTGTGCGATCCTCCAATGATGACCACGCGGTGCGAGCTGTTGTGTTGCATGAGCTGCAGGGCGCGTTGCGGTCCGCCCGGGCAAAGTAATTCGCCTGTGAGCATTATTTTATTGCGGTAAGCTGCGAGGGGAACGCTGTCATTCACTTTCACATTTAAAACATCGTTCAGGCTTTGCCTGCCGCCCATCGCCATCACAAGGTGAGACGCGGTAAGCCCGGACGTCTCACCTGTGCGGTGGTCCCGTATGAATACCGTGAAGCTTTCATCGGGATTTTGCCTTATGAATTGCGCATGATGATCGAGAAAAAGAGCGGATGAGGCCGAGCTTTCCAGTTTTATTTTCCAGTATTCTCCCAAAAGTTCCAGGAGCCTGCCCACCCAACTGAGCGGGATGGCTTTGGACCCGCATTCCCTGATCTTTTGCACAAGGCTTTGCAGGGCAGGGCTGAAGGTGTGGACATCCGGGAGGTTGTCGAGACATTCGAGAAAAACACTTGCCGATGTATCCGAATTAACGATGTGATTCCCGATACTGCCCTTACCGAAACGGTCGGTACTGTCGATAAAGGCGACCCCCGAATCCAACAAAGCTTCGAGGTGCCCGCTTTTTTGCGCTGCATACAGGAGCCCGGTTCCCGCGGGTCCGCTGCCAATAACAATCGTATTGAAATGAGTAAGTTTAGTTTCCATGCTGAATGATTTTAATTTTTTTTTTGAAAATGATCTTCTGTTCCGGTCACCGGGTATGAAGAAGAGAGAACCCGGCCCAGGCCGGAATTCATAAAGGGAGAAAATGCAAGAGGTTTGTATAAACCCGGCCTAAACTAACCCGGGAATCCGAATTTCGCTCTGAAAGCGTTGTTCCTGTTTTGAACCTGTTTACGTAAAAAAAATTTCCATCCCCACTATTCATCACCTGCACACCAGGTTTCCTGTATCAAAATTATAGCAGGTAAAGGGGGACGATAAATTTTTTCGGTGAAAGGGAAATATTACCCGCCATCCGCGTGTACAGGGGCCGGGAATATTTAAACAGAGGTTAAAAGGGAGGTGCCAGAACGAATTACACCGTTCTCTTCCTTACCCGGTAAAATAAATGCAACAGGACAATGGCCGAGCCGATACCGGCCGTTGCCTTATCGATAATGCCGTTGCAGGCCAATAATCCCGCAACGAGTATGACGAGGAAGTAAACGATCTTTTCCACGATGTTTTCGAAGGAACCTGGCGCAGGGATGCGCCCCGGGGTGTTGCCGCTCGTTTCTTTTTTTGCACCGCTCATTTTAAAGCGTGTTTATTTGCGGAAAACCATCCACAACATTACGCCCAGGAAACCGCATACCCCGAGCAGGGCGTAAAATGCGGTCATGTGTTCGGTGGAGATAGAGAAATACATGGCAGCAATGAAAACAAGAGCGGCACCGGTGAGAAAAACCGAGAGCGCGTTTCGTTGCATCTGTTTTTGTTTCGATGATTCGCCAGGGAACTGACTCATAAGAAATGATTTTGATCTTTTACAAAGAAAGCGCGGGATGATCTTTCAATTTATGACGCCTGTCATTTAGAAAAGTGAAATCCGTCATGTTCGCTGCTTTTTTGCCGGTCTACTTTTGTATGAATTTCAATTCCGTATCACATGAAAAAGATATTGCTGATAGAAGACAACAATTACATGCGTGAGAACGCGGCAGAGATACTTGAACTGGCGCATTACGATGTACGCACTGCCGCCAACGGGAAGATAGGTGTGGAAGTAGCCCGGAAAGAGCATCCCGACCTGATCATTTGCGATGTGATGATGCCTGTGCTTGACGGGTATGATGTTTTACACATGCTTGGAAAGAATTCGGATACCGCTGGTATTCCTTTTATTTTCCTCACCGCAAAAACGGAGCGGAGCGATATGCGAAAGGGAATGGAGATGGGCGCTGATGATTATGTTACCAAACCATTCGATGATATTGAACTGCTGAACGCGGTGGAGAGTCGGCTGAAAAAGCACGATGCCCTGCGTATGGAATATTCCAAAGGTGCCGAAGGCGTGAATCAATTCCTGGGAGAGGTAAAGGGACTGGAGGAACTCAAACGCATTTCGGGCGGGGGCCGCGTGTACAAATTCAAGAAGAAAGAGGTTATTTTCAGGGAGGGGCATTATCTCAACGGTCTTTATCATGTGAACAGCGGAAAGGTGAAAACGCTGAAAGCGAACGAGGACGGCAAAGAACTCATCACCAACCTGTACAAGGAGGGAGATTTTTTCGGGTATACCGATCTGTTGGAGGAGACTGCCTGCACCGAAACGGCTGCAGCGCTGGAGGATACCGAAGTGAGTATCATTCCCAAGGAGGATTTTTATGCACTCATTTATCGCAACAGCGAAGTATCCAAACGTTTTATAAGGATGCTCGCCAACGATCTCGTTGAAAAAGAGAACCAGTTGATACGATTGGCTTACAATTCCGTTCGTAAGCGTGTTGCCGAGGCATTGCTTACCCTGCAAAAGCGTTACAGCAGCGAGAATTCCAATTTCAAAATGGCGATCTCGCGCGAGGATGTGGCTAACCTGGCCGGCACCTCAACCGAAACGGCCATTCGCACGCTTTCCGATTTCAAAGAAGAGAAGCTTATAGAGATCAAAGGCTCAACCATTACGATAATGGATGTGGTAAAACTGGAGAAGATGAAGAATTAATTGGCGGGAGCGTTTCAGCGCAGAAGAGGATCTTCTTCCTTGTGATCCTTGCGTCTTCCTCGAAATTTTGCACGCAGGGATCATTTTACTAAGATGATTGTTGTTTATCGCGGTGGATCCAGGTCCTCGTTCTCTTTTTCCCGGACCACCGGCTTGCTCATTATTTCACCTTGGGCATTCTGTTGGGCAAGCGTCCAGTGATCGGTGGCGGTGGTCTCCAGCCAGTGATCTCCCGACCTGCGCATCACCTGCACGAATAAACCATAGCGGTCGCGAAAAAGTTCTTCCAGTCCAGCAACACTCATGCCGGGTGCAATACTCATTCCTCCCTTGCTGTGGACGGTGCGGCATTCCCCAAGGGTTTTTGTATTGTTCAGCATTTCCTTTTTTGGTGACGGACCGTTCATATCATGCGGCTTCAGGAAAAATTCGAGGTGCAGGAAAGGAAATAGCTTTGTAAATTCTTCCTGGATCGCATGGATCTTACGGTGGTCGTTTATGATGAGTTCCATTTTTTGTTTATTCGTGGAGTGCAAGTAAAGGAATACGCGTGTGAAAGGCCATGCGTTTGGTATTGCTCTCATGCAGGAGTTTGTACAGCAGTGAATGCGGGCGTTTCACCAATGTGATCACATCGAGGTGATGGCGCTCCACGAAATCCCGGATGCCCTGAACGATGTCGTTGTCCTCCGGGAAATATAAACGGTGCGGCACATCGCCCAGGGAGTTTTCGAGTGAAACACCGGCCACTGCTTTTTCAAAACTCACTCCTTCACCAGGCTTGATCACGTTAAGTACCTCCAGCCCGGAGCCGAAGCTTTTGAGCAATTCCCTGATAACATCGAAAGCGGAAGGGTGCATGACCTGTTTCATATCGCAGGCAAGCCCCAGTTTTGATGTTGATTTAAAGACCGCCTCTATGGGAATGATGAGTACAGGACATTTTAATTGCATGATGGCACTAACGGCTGTGCTTCCTACCACGCGCTCCGATAATTTTCCCGCGCCTGTAATTCCCATCACCACCATATCGATATGATGTTGTGCTGCAAAACCGCTGATCTCTTCCACCGCAAACCCTGCCGAGGAACTCACCTGTATTTCAAGGCCCGGAAATTCACCAAGCAGTTCTTTGCGGAGCTCGCGCAACTCATTCATGCTGCTCTCCTGCAGTGCTTCGATGGTGACAAGGGGAAGCGGGGTTTCGGCAGTGGTGAGCGGTAAATGATAACAGTTGAGGAGCGTGAGCTTGGCCTTCAATTGTTTGGCGAGCGCGGCTGCATATACGCTTGCGTTGTATGCCGGTGCAGAGAAGTCGGTGGGAGCGAGGATCTTTTTTATCATGATACTTTATTTTGTTTTTTCAAATACAAGAAGGGGAAGGCGGATATGTTTCGCCACCTTAACCGAAGAAGTTTTTTTCCAGGGCGATCCCGGGGGGGCGTGGTGACGCGTGACCATGGCCACCGCATCGGCTTTTTTGTGCCGGAGAAAATAATTCACGCCTTCGCGCAGGCCCATCCCGGCACACACATATCCCGCGATATTCTTGTAGTTGGTG
Source organism: Bacteroidia bacterium (assembly GCA_036522695.1). Taxonomy (GTDB): domain Bacteria; phylum Bacteroidota; class Bacteroidia; order JADZBD01; family JADZBD01; genus DATDFI01. Next base: position 7,442 of record DATDFI010000589.1, read on the forward strand.
CGGGAACACATTTTTGTCGTCATTTCAGCGATCTCCTCGTCACTGTGGATCATGAATTTGCTGTCGACAAATAAAAAGATGAGTTCGGCCCCGAAGTGTTTGGCGATGGCTGCTGCGGGCTTTGCGAAAGAAAGATTATCGTTGCGCAGGTCGGTGGTGAATATGATCCGCTTCCAGCTTTTGAATTTCACGCCTTGGGGAACAGCAAGCACTTTACAGGGAGCATTGCGGATCAGCGTTGCCGTGGTGCGCCCCGAAAAAGGTTTAAGCGCGTTATTGCGGCCATGGAGACCGACCGCAATAAAATCTGCTTTCAATTCTTTGGCACGCGCCAGGATAGCAGCGGCAGCAATGCCTTCGCCTGTTGAATAAGATATTTTTACTTTGCCGATGGCCTTCTTTGCTATGTTGAAAAGCTTCCGGTCTACGATCTCACGCACCTCACCACTCCCGTAAATAATTGAAGACAATGCACTTTTTTTGTCCGGATCGTTCACCATGAACACATGAAAAAGCTCGACACCCGCTTTCATAGACTCCGCAAGGTTAACGGCATAATTAGCTGCTGCAAGCGAATTGGCCGAAAAATCTATAGGTACGAGAAATGTTTTCATGAAAGAAGATGTTTGGCAAAGCGGATGATGGACCATGCGTAATCAACCGAGAACACGCCCCACTCTGAGGGAAGTAACATAAGCGTGGTGAGCAATACCACGCGTGGGAAAACATGTTTCATGTCCCACATGGCATCGAGCACCGAGAACGAAGCGCAAACAATGAGCAGGTCGATACCCAGCAGGTACAGGGCATAATATTTCATGAAGCCTACCACCAGCAGGAACCCGCCAACAAGCTCGGCATAAGAGGTGAACCAGGCACTAAACACCAGGGGGAAACGGGGCAGGTGTTTGAGGTGAACGGGATACTCGAATGTATCGATCACTTTTTTGATGCCTAGATTGAATACCTTATCATAGCCCTGTGCAAAAAAAAGAATGCCGAGGAGGATGCGTAAAAAGACTTCGAGGTAAATATTGTGGTGATAGCTCATCAATTCAGGTTTGATTTTGCACTTTCTTCGAGCCGGACCATCCATTCAAACTCCTCGAGTTTTTTCAGCAGGATATTGTTCTCAATGAAAAAGTGCTGCTGGATATCACAGTCGAGCTGCTGCAGCTCTTCGTAACAGGATTTGCGGGTGGGTGCGCTGCCGACAGGCGCATTATAATGGTCGGTGAGCTTTCTTATACCTGCGATCTTTTCAAGAATGTTTTCCTGGCCCCGGCATAATTTCATCATCAGCATCACAACCGTGTGTAATTCCGGGAAATTCCCGGGGTGAAATGTCTTTCCTTTTTTTGCCATCTTCACGGCAAAAGGAAAAATGATGCGTTCCTCGATACCGATGTGCTGTTCAAGATCAAGCGCCATAAGGTGAAAGGTCCTGTGCAGCCGCGGGATGTTGCGTGAACGATCCACTTTGGAAAGTGTATTGATCTTCCCATCAATATTTTTAAGTAATTCTTTTTCGGATCGGTGATGCTGATCTGAAAGATGTTCGCATAGTTCAATGATGTCGAAACTTTTCAGGTGCCTAAGGTCTTGCTTTGCCATTTTTTTGTCCTGTTGAAACAAAAGTATCGGCAACGCAAAGCATTGCTAATGACAATGGTCAAACCGGGATCTGATATTGGTCATGCTGGCCGGGGCGGATCAAAGCTTATGCTTCCTGTCGGGAAGCATGTTCTCGAGACTCCAGTCGAGACGCTTTACAAAATCGGCCTTGCGCACGGGGCACGTGCCGAGGGAACACACCTGGCACGACTGGGGCGGGGCGCAGGGATCGGAATGAATAAAGAATTCCACTTCGCCTTCAAGGTTCTCGCGTATGAGCTGCTCCACTGCGTGCACTTCTTTGTGCGTTTCTTCCAGTGTATCGTACCAGGGAAGCGTAAGATGCGCATCCACATGAAGGTGGGGGCCGAACTTTTGTGCCCGCAGGTTATGCATATCTATCCATTTCACCCTCCTATTGGCATTGAGGATATTCACCAATGCGCCTAATTTTTCCCGGTCGGCCTCATCCAGTAAATTGTTCACCGATTCGCGGATCAGTTTGTAGCCTGTAAAAAGGATGAAGGCCCCGAAAATGATGGCGATAACATTATCGAGGGCGGTGAGTTTTGTGAAATAGATCACCACAAGCCCAATCACCAGTCCCACGCTGGAAATCGTGTCGGATACCAGGTGCTTCCCGTCAGCGATCATGAGCGCAGAATGGAATTTTTTTCCTCTTCTTACAAGATAATTACCCACAATAAAATTGAAAAGACCTGCCACGCCCGCTAGCATCGCACCAATGTCGAGTGATTTAATGGCCGGTGGATAGATGAACCCGTAGATCGCTTTTCCTATAATAGAAATGCCGGCAATAAAGATGAGTGCACCTTCAAAACCTGCCGATACGAATTCGATCTTGCCATGACCGTACGGGTGGTTCTCATCTTTCGGAATGGATGCGAAGTAAATACTGAAGAGTGCGAATGCACCCGCCATAACGTTAATGATGGACTCGAGCGCATCGGTGAGGATGGCGTTGGAATTGGTGAGGTACCAGGCCAGGAATTTGATGCCCATCAATGTTACACTGAACAAAAGTGTAAAACGCATGGTGCGTATTTTGATCCGGTTGGTCTCTGCGCTCACGCTTTGTATTTTTCGTAAAGGTAAACAATCAGCAGCCTTCGCTGGATGAGTCTTATCATATCACATCTCATTTCTTTTTAACTTCGTGAAGATGAAGATCACTTTCCTTGGCACC
>DATDFI010000590.1:0-3950 GCA_036522695.1 Bacteroidia bacterium
GTGATCACGATAATGGCTTTGGAATTGGTATTCTCGGCACCGAATGATCCGGCCGCCATATCTATTGCCGTACCTATGGCTGTTCCCTGTACAGGCACAATGTCGCAATCGATGTTATCGAGGAATAATTTGGCCGCACCATAATCAGAAGTAATGGGCAATTGAACGAAGGCCTGTCCTGCGAACACAACAATGCCAATGCGGTCTCCATGTAACTTTTCGGTGAGCTTGGCGATGGCCTGCTTGGCGCGTTCAAGGCGATTCGGAGAAAGATCTTCGGCCATCATACTGTTCGATACATCGAGACAGATCATGATATCGATCCCTTCCTGCTTCGCCTCTTCTTCCCTGGATCCCACCTGCGGATCGATCATCGCCACCAGCAAAAAGAAAAATGCCGCGAGGAACAGGATGAATTTCCAGGATTGCTTGGATAGCGATACATCCGGCACCAGCCGGCTGATGATGTCGCTGTCGCCCAAACGCTGAAGCGCCCGTTTTTTCCAACGCATCACGAGGAAAAAAACAAGGACCATCAGCGGTAAAATACCGAGTGCATAAATGAATTGTATGTTGGCAAAACGGATCAAGGCACTTTTTTGAGGTACGTATTTTTTAAAATGAATTCAAGCAGCAGCAAGGCACCGGCAATGATCACGAACGGCAGGAATTCTTCTGCTTTTTTAGTGTAATTCCGCTCTTCAAAGATGGTTTTCTCCATGCGGTCGATCTCGTGGTATATCTCGCGAAGTGATTTGTTATCGGTTGCGCGGAAATATTTTCCGCCCGTCATGTCCGCTATTTTTTCCAGCACCTCTTCATCGATCTTCACGTCCACGTAATCGAACTGGTAATTGCCAAAAGCATCAATGGCAACGGGTGAATACGCTTTCCCTTTTTTTCCAACACCTATCGTGTACACCCGCACATTGAATTTTTTTGCGATCTCGGCAGCGGTGAGCGGGGCAATGTTGCCGGTGTTGTTCACTCCATCGGTAAGCAGGATCACCACTTTGCTTTTCGCTTCACTGTCCTTGATGCGCGAAACGGCATTGCCCAGTCCCTGCCCGATCGCGGTGCCATCTTCGATCATCCCGGTATGAATGGAGCCGAACATTTCCTTGATCACCGCATGGTCGGTAGTGAGCGGGCATTGCGTAAAACTTTCACCGCTGAAGATCACGAGCCCGATGCGGTCATTCGGGCGCTCGTCAATGAACTCGGAAGCCACATCTTTAGCGGCTTTCAGCCGATCGGGCTTTAGGTCCTGCGCCAGCATACTGGCGGAGATGTCGAGCGCCATTACGATGTCGATGCCCTCGCTGTTCACCGATCGGGAGCTGGAGCTGGATTGCGGCCGGGCGAGTGCGAGGATGAGCAAAGCGAGTGCGAGCATGCGAAGGCCGAAGGCTACATGGAAAAAATAATGTTTGGCCGAGCTCCCGATCGCGTGAAGCACTCCCACGGAGGAGATCTTCATTTCCGGGTACTGGCGGTTGTGCTCCAGTACATAAAGCACCACCAGCAAAGGCACCAGCAGCAACAGCCAGAGAAATTCCGGGTACGCAAAGTGCCGGTAGTATTCTTTAAGCTGTTCCATTGTCGTTCTCTTCTTTCTCCCCGGTGTTTTCAGCCGGCATGGTAGACCTCACAAAGTCGTATGCATTCATCAAACTCAATTCGTTTTCCTCCGCAACGGGTGTTTCCTTCGCAAACTTCACCATGTCGGAAAGCACCAGCAGCTGCTGCAACTTATTTTTTATTTCACGCGGGATATTTATCCTCCTGAAACGATAGAGGATCTCATCGGTGGTGAGTTCGAGTGCGTTCACGGGGAAAGTGTGTTCGATGTAAGCGCGGATGATATCGCTGAGTTCCGAATGATATTCTTTGAGTTTTCCTTCCTGCCATAATTTTTTATCGCGCAGGGCATCGAGTTGGCGAAGCGCAAGCAGGTGCGCGGGCAGGGGAGGCTCTTTGGGAATGACGCGCTTGGGACGTTTGTTATTTCGCTGGACCAAAACTATGATGGCAACGATCACTGCAATGGCTGCAAGGCCGAACACAATGTAGGGAAGCGCATCGCGAAAAGTATACGGCTCATCGAGCGGGGGCTTGATGTCCTTTGGCGCTTTGGATGTATCCGCAGCAACGGTTTTTACAGTAAGCATGATGGCCTCGCTCTCCGCCATAGTGTTGGAATCGTTGTTAACCATGAAACGGAAAGGAGGAATGGCATAGTAACCCGAATCGAAACAGGTGATGATGAATTTTTGCGTTTGCTCGATAACGGAAGGATTGTTCTTGTCGGGCTGGTATTTTTCCACCTCGCTTTTCGAAAGGATCTCCACTTTGCCGATCACGGTATCTTTCAAAACCGGGAATTTCACGGCATGGATCCCGTCCTTCTCGTTGTAATTCACCTGCAGGGTGAGCTCCGTTTGATCGCCAATGCGGATGAGGTCTTTTGAAAATTTTGCGGTGGCCTGCACCTTTTGAGAAAAAGTAAAAAGGGGAAGCAGCAATAGCAGGGCCAGGAGCAGCCGGGACGTTTTGCGAAAGCAAAAGCCTGGATGCAGACTGAAACGTATGCATTGCAGGAGCACAGGTTTATGTTTGTTACCGATCATGCCCTGCTTTCCCGTTTTTTGAAAAGATTCATGAGCGGGCGTATGTAGTTTTCGGATGTAGCGATAGATGCCGTATCCACCCCGCTGCGGTTGAAAATGTCCTTCAGTCTTTGCTCGGATTTCCTGCTCTCGTATTCGTACGTTCTGCGCACCTCCCTGTCCGATGTGTCTATCCATCGCACCACCCCGGTCTCCGCGTCTTTCATCTTCACCAGCCCAATGTCAGGCAGTTCCCTTTCGCGCTTATCATAGATCCTCAGCGCCACCATGTCATGCTTGCGATTCGCGATCTTCAGTGCATCGTTAAAACCATTGTCCATAAAGTCGGAAATGAGGAATACAATGCTTTTTTTCTTGATGAGATTGGTGAGATAACGGAGTGCAAGCGTGATATTGGTGCCCTTGCTTTGAGGCTCGAAGCTGATGAGCTCGCGAATGATGCGCAGGATATGACTTTTCCCCTTTTTCGGAGGGATGAATTTCTCGATGCGGTCGCTGAAAAAGATCACCCCGATCTTATCGTTGTTCTGTATGGCTGAGAAGGCGAGCACCGCGCAGATCTCGGTGATGAGTTCCTGTTTGAATTGCTTTTGCGTGCCGAAGGCCTCCGACCCGCTCACGTCAACCAGCAACATCACATTGAGCTCACGTTCCTCCTCGAAGATCTTAACATACGGATGGTTCAAACGCGCGGTCACATTCCAGTCGATGGTACGTATGTCGTCACCGGGCTGGTACTCGCGCACTTCAGAAAAAGCCATTCCCCGGCCTTTGAATGCACTGTGGTACTCACCGGAAAAGACCTGGCTCGAGAGACCTCTTGTCTTGATCTCAATCTTCCTTACTTTTTTGAGCAGCTCGGTGGTTTCCAATTTACGAATTACGATTTAGGATAGATACTGCCAATTACAAATTATAGAATTACGAACCGGTGCACTGAATTTCACTGTTACTCACATTCGTAATTCGTTCCCTGTAATTCGCAGTGTTAAGGGACTTCTACGGTATTTAGAATTTCGTTGATGATATTTTCAGCGGTGATGCTCTCCGCTTCAGCTTCATAGGTAAGGCCCACGCGATGGCGCATCACATCGGCACAAATGGCGCGCACATCTTCTGGTATGACATAGCCCCTGCGCTTGATGAAAGCATAGGCCTTTGAAGCGAGCGCGAGGTTGATGCTTGCGCGCGGGGAAGCGCCATAACTGATAAGCTGCGCGAATTTATTGAGCCGGTAATCGGAAGGATTGCGTGTGGCGAAAACAATATCCACGATGTATCGTTCTATCTTTTCGTCCATGTAAACTTCCTTCACTACAC
>DATDFI010000591.1:0-6564 GCA_036522695.1 Bacteroidia bacterium
TTCGGTGATGCGCATGGAAGCCAGCTCGGCCCCTATTCCCGACCCAATTTTTCCGGCACATATCAGCGCTATTACAACCGGGCCGACCTCGCGGATCACCGAAACGGCCACCATCGCGGGCAGCCAGGATTCGGCCCCGAACTCCACGAGTGTGGGCCTGGCCTGGATGGTGAGCACGAGTCCCATGATGAACCCGGTGATCGCCACCAGTTGAATGGACCGGTAGCCGGAAATGTAACACTGGCGCAAAAATTCGCGGAACTCGTAAGGAGGCTTTACCGCCTCTTTGAAGAAACGGAAAAAGAAACGCGTTATGTTTCCTGTCCCGCTGAAGAATTTTTGCATCGCATTGCCGGGGTTGTGCGACCGTGCTTCCTGCTTCTTCTTCTTCTTCTTTCCTGAAAGCACTGTATCCATAGTGGTTATTGTTTAGCGCGCAATGCGCATGACCGAACCCGTGAGGCCTTTCAAAGAGCCTGCGATCTCCTGCACATCATTGCGCAGTACATCCTTAAACTCGTTCCAGCGGTCTTTTACTTCGCGTTGGTAATTCCCGAGTTTCCGTTCAAGTGTCCAGTTCTTCCGTTCGAGATCAACAATGCGATCGTGCAGCTTGGCCTTGATGCGTTCACCAGCGGTCTCCATTTTTTTACGAAAGCGCATGATGTTGGCGCGATTGGCTTTTATATCGGTGATGCATTGCTTGCGAAAAGCCATCCAGTCGGCTTCGCATGCCTTTGCTTCCATCTCCGCATTCTGCAATTCGTTGCGGAGCATTTCCACTTTTCGTGCAGCACGAAAAACTTTCCGTTCGGAAGGTTCGTTGTATTCGCGTATTTTTTCAGCTATAAATCCTTTTACAGCTCCCAGTATTTCCTGTGTTCTCATGGTATTTGAATTTAGATTTATGATTTTATTCTTTAGCCTCTCCCTCTTATTTCGTTCTTGCCTTTGCTGATGCTTTTGCCGGGCTCATCCGGCAGGGGCAAGGGACGATGTGCGGCCACCCTCACTTCCTGGGGGCAGTCACCGATCATTTTTATGCCGCTTTTCATTTCCATTTTTTTTCGTTCGATCGCTTCTCCAGCGTACCCCGTAAAGACAAGGGCCGTTCCAAAAACAAAGCGCATTAAAAATCAGGGGGTTGAATTTTTCACTGCCGGAAGATCATTTTCAATTTGAAAAATGCTTCGTCAATGTGAAATGTGGAAAATGCACCCGCAGGAAGATCTTTTCTGCCGGTGCATTGCCATCAGTAGCCCGGCACCTGCGGAAGTTCCATCAATGCTTCCAGTTCTTCCAGGTCGGTGCACTCACTTCTTTTCTTCAGCACAATATAAATGCGGCCTTCGTGGTCCACTTTATAATCGATGAGTCGTATCTTCTTATTATCGATATACAACCAGGTGCCATATGCCATAAAAAGCGGTTTGCTCGTTTTCATGCTGATATGTTTTTGGTTTGGTGATAACGTTACGAAAACCATACCCGGCTGGTAATTCCCTGCCTTACAGGATGAATAGAGGTATCCGGCACCCGGTGCGCTTTATTCCATTTTGCATTTTATTTTTCTTTTTGGAAGAATAAAGGGGGGCTTATCAAGGCTTCCGTCAACAACCTTCTCGGAAACAGGGAAGTAAAAAAAGGGAACGGAAATTGAATCAACCTTGCTATAAAAATGAAGATCATGAAAACATACATAAAAAGAGCGCTTATGCTGGCCGCATTATTATGGGGAGGCACATCGCTAAGGGCACAGGTCACGGGAGGACTTGCTGCAGGAGTGAGTTATGGTTCTGTCCGTATCACCGATCCGGGCAGTGCATTCAATAATGCAATAGAAGGAAAAGGGATCAGGGGATTTGAAGCCGGTTTTTTCCTGAAAGCGAAAGCCGGACCCGTTTACGTGAAACCCATGGCGCTTTATAATTTCAGAACAGGCTCGGTAACTTACACCACAGCCAATGGAGCTGAAGGCAGTTCGAGCAGCACGGCAAATTTTTCACTGCACAAGATCGCGGTGCCGGTTATGCTCGGGTTTCATATCATCGGGCCATTGGTGATCGAGGGCGGACCTACCTTTAACTATATCGCGAATGTGACCGAACATTACGGTGATCAAACCGTGGCATTAGGCAACAGCGGGCTGGGATACAGGATCGGAGCCGGCCTCGATTTCGATAACGTACTGCTGCACCTCAGCTATGATGGCGCTGCCACTTATAGGGAAGGCAGCAACAAGGCCACTTTTCATGAGCCTTACCAGCTTACGCTCGGGTTAGGCATCAGGTTGAGCAACCAAACGACCAAATAATTTTTTTCAATCCCGGGGCGACCTGCTGTTCATGGTATATGAACACAGGTCGTCCTGTTTTTCGTGCTGCGGTTTTTGGTTTACTTTTGAATCTCCAAACTCAAAACATGAAAAAAACGATCCTCCCTTCCGCGCTCACTTTCTTTATTTCATACGCTTCCGTTTCACAAAGCATCTCTGTAAAGCAGGATGAAAAATCAAACCTTTACGGTTTTGTGGATGAAAATGACAACTACATAGTGAAACCAACTTACAAGGAAGTCGATTTTAATTTCGGGATGAAACCTGGAATATTTTACGTGGTGAATAAGAATGAGAAGTACGGCTATGTGAACGACCGGGGAAAGGAAGTGGTACCCTGCAAATACGATCATGCCAGTTCCTTTGACAATGGCTATTGCATTGTGGAGATCAAGACCGGGGAATTCGACCGGGTAATGGGCTTACTCGACAGTACGGGAAGGGAAGTTGTTCCTGTAAAGTATGGTCAGCTGGAATTTTACCCGAAAGAAAAAGTCTTGCTTGTTGGCGAAACGAGCTCATCCGATGTGGGACTTATGGGACTTGACGGGAAGATGATCATCCCTTTTCAATATGAGTTCTGGTCGAAGCGGATCTCGAACGGTTTATGGCCCGTTGGGAAGAACGATATGTGTGGTGTGGTGAACATGAAGAACGAGATCATTGTTCCCTTTGAATATGAAATGATAGAAAATTATTCGGATGAATTGGGATTAGCGCCAGCGAAAAAGGGAGGAAAGTTCGGGTTCATCGATCGCACTGGAAAAGTGGTGGTCCCCTTCACTTACCAGGATGCGTGGGCGGGATCAACGGCTTTGGTGGTAAAGAAAGACGGGAAGTGGGGTGTGATCGGTCCTACAGGACAAATTATCCTTCCATTTGAGTTTTACAACATCTCTTCAGTTGGTGATAAAACAGCGTGGGTAAGCAAAAGCGAGAACGAAGAGATATGGGAGATCGATCTTGCTACGAAGCAGAAAGTGCCGCAGAAATAGTCAAAGAAATTAAAACCTGGAATGAAAAGGATGCAGAAAATTTTGCATCCTTTTTTTTAACGGTAAGGCGGGCCCGCGATCCATCCCACGATGGATTTACGACTTCCTTTTGTTACAGGTGTTACACGGTGCAAAGCGAAGGATGGAAAAATAATAGCCGTCCCTTTATCTTTCGGGGCAGTGATCACGTTCTGGTTGATCATGAATTGCAGTTCGCCACCCTCGTATTCGGAGGCATCGGACAACTGAACGGTGATGCTGAGTTTGCGGTTGGAAATATCTCCCGCCCCAAAATCCATGTGCCAGTCGAAAAATCCCTGTCCTTCGTAATTCGCCAACTGTAATTCTGTTTGAAATCCCAGCACTTCAAATTTGTAGCGGTTGGTGTTCGCCTGCATGCAGGCCTGCGCCAGTTTATCATAGATCCAATCGTTGGCGCCCGGTTTGATCCACATCAGTTCCGACTTACGGAGGTCGTTACGCGCGATGGCCTCCCCTGCCTTGTTCACTTGTGCCGTTTTGGTGAGTTCCGGGTCCCAGAGTGCGCGGATCTTTTCCACTTCCTCCTCGCTGAACAAGCCCTTGAACCAGGTGTAATCCGAGAATTCATAATTGTATTCCTGCTTTTTGAACGAAGGAATGAAGCGGAAAGGTTTTACGATGTTATTCCTGGCCATAGACGAATTTTAAAGCAAAGTACTAAAATTATTTCCCCGCTTCAACCGCGCGGTCACCGTCCCCGGCATATTTTGACTTCAGAAAGAATATCCCGATGAGTGCTGTGATCGCGGCTATCGCTATGGGGTACCATAGCCCGGCAAATATATTTCCCGTTCGTTGAACCAGCGATTCGGCAATGAGCGGGGTGAGCCCTCCAAACACGCCATTCCCGATATGGTAAGGAAGTGAAAGAGAAGTGTAACGAATGTGAACAGGGAACAATTCAACAAGGAATGCTGCAATGGGACCGTATGCCATTGCAACAAAAACGAGCTGAAGAAAGATCAACAGGCCGATGTTGAAGAGGTTTGATGCGGGAAGATAAAGTGTGCTCGTTTTTTTGACATCCTTAAAATCCTTTGCCTTTGTTGTTTCCGTTTTTATCACCTGCTTTGCGCCATTGGGATATTTTAATGTAAGCACCGATGTGGAATCCCCGGCCGCATTCGCCTGCCGCTGTTCATCACCCCAGCCTGTTGCGCCCCATCCCGAAGGCTGCGCCTGTGCCGCCATTCCCTTGTAGACCGGGTAATAACTCAATGCCGCTAATCCTATTCCCGTTAGCATGATCCATTTGCGTCCTACACGATCGGAAAGCGATGCGAAAAAAATGAATAAGGGTGTACCGATCAGCAGTACCGGGATGAGCAGCCACTGCACCTGTGCCGCATCAATATTCAGGTTCTTAATGCAAAAATTCATAGCGTAAAACTGTCCTGTATACCACACTACCCCCTGCCCTGCCGTAGCTCCGAATAATGCCAGCAGGACCAGCCTGAGATTTGCTTTATTTCCGAAACTTTCCCTGAGCGGGTTTTTGGAAACACGGCCTTGCACTTTAAGCTCGGTGAATACTGGCGATTCCTCCATGCGCTTGCGTATGTAGTAGGAAACGATCACGAGGAAAATGGAGACCAGGAAAGGGATGCGCCATCCCCAGGCAGTAAAATCATTTGCACTCATCAATGCTTTGCAGCTTAGTATTACCGCGAGTGAAATAAAAAGACCCAGTGTAGCGGTGGTTTGAATAAAGCTGGTAAAAAATCCTTTTCTCCCTGCGGGCGCGTGTTCGGCTACATATATTGCTGCGCCCCCGTACTCACCGCCAAGCGCCAGCCCCTGCACCGCCCGCAGTAAGAAAACGATGACCGGGGCGAACACCCCTATGGTCTCGTAACCGGGGATCAGTCCTATTGCAAACGTAGAGCCTCCCATTAGAAGAAGCGTAACAAGAAAAGTGTACTTACGCCCGATCATATCGCCCAGCCTTCCGAATACGATGGCCCCGAACGGACGGATCACAAATCCAACACCGAAAGCCGCAAGGGTGAACAGGAAGGCAGCCGCTGGGTTTTCCTTAGGGAAAAATTGAGTGGACAGAATGGTCGCAAGGCTTCCGAAAATGTAAAAGTCGTACCACTCGATCATGGTTCCCGCTGATGAAGCGAGGATGACCTTGCGCAAGAGTTTGTTGTTCGGTCCCTTTAGCATGTTTTCCATCATTGGCCAGGTTGAAATATGTTCAATTGATTTCTTTTCATTTTGCCGGTACGCCCTTGCCCCGGTTATACACGCGCTGGAACCACAGCTTATAGGCAGGATCGAGAAAGTCCGTCCTTTTTCCTGTAGTGTCGATGATCTCCTTTTGATCAAGGGCATCTTTGATCTTGTTTACGTTGGCTGATGTTCCGAGATTGTATTTGCGAATGACCTCCTGCGAGCTGAGCTGTTCATTTATGCCTTGGGACAGTGCGCGCAAAAAATTCACCTGTGTATTACTCAATTCATCCGTTTCTTTCTGGTACACGATGGAATTCTGGTTGATCAGGTCTTCCACCGAGGCTTCGAGAATTTCTTTTGTTACTCCGCGCTGGGTGTTTATCCAGGTAATATGAGAAAGCTGCTGCACATAATAAGGGTGGCATTGTACCAGGTCAGCGATCTCCCCGGCAAATCCAGGTTTAATGCTCTTACCGGAACTCCTGAAACGGTCTACAATGAATTGGACCAGGTCATCCTTTCCTATTTTGTCGAGGTACATCACTTCCCCGAACTTATAAAAAGGCATGGAGCGGTTCTCGAACAGGTGCATCAGCATACTGCGCCTGCTTCCGTACAGGCAGTAAGTAACATGGCTGTGGTGCTGCCAGGCTGAACGCAATCTCTTCTGAAAAAGTGTGGGCTCACTGAAGTTCGCCATGTTCTGAAACTCATCGATGCAAATGACGAGATGGAGCCTTTTGCTTTTGGCGATCCTTTCGGGAAGATCAAGCAGCTCCTTCAGGTCTTCGGCAGCGTTTTTCATTTCAAAACTCATTTCGAAATCATTCACCGGGTCGATGCCGAAAGAGAACTTCGGGCTGATCCTTTTCAGGAAGCGTTTTCCCATGGTCAGCCATTCGCCTGTTTTATTAGAAGTGCTGCGAATCACCTCGCGGGCATAAGCGGAATAAAATTCCTCCTCGTTACGGATGTTGAACAGGTCGATCGAGCATACACGCACCTTGTGATCCT
>DATDFI010000592.1:0-2792 GCA_036522695.1 Bacteroidia bacterium
ATGCGCCTTTCCTATTCGTAATTCATTGCATTGTTAAAATTCATTAAAACCTTATGGAATTCGTTACTTTCCCTCATCATTTCGTACAAAGGCAAGGATTTTGATACTCGAAGAAAAATGACCTAGCTTTGCACCCATGAAGAGCAACCTCCATACTGCAATTCTTAAAAAAGGAAGAAACTCCACCGGCAGCTCCAGCTGTGTAAGGAATACCATCTTCTCCATTACCTCTTACCCCGGTTAACCGGTACTCTCTCCCTGGCTTCAGGCGATCCTATTCAATAATTATCTTTATCAACCCGCGGCACCTCGCCTTGCGCGCTCGTGCCCGCACCAAAAGAACAAAAATGAAAACCTTCATCATAGAACTCCGGGATTTTTATCCCATTTACCTCAGGGCGCACAGCGACCGGAACAACCAGGTCCTTCACTTCATCGGGGCCAGCCTTTTCTTTTCAATAGCAATTGCGGCTTTCGTGCTCCATCACTGGTGGCTGATGCCCGTTGCCATCTTTACAGGATATTTCCTCCCGGGAATAGGTCACAAACATTACCAGAAGAACAGCAGCTTTCGTGGAAGCAAGCCCGTGCTGTGCGTGGTGTGTGCGTTCAAATTATACATCGATACGCTCACGTTCCGCATCGGTAAAAAGATGAGCACCGCACAGTCGAAACGCAGCTAAAACCATCTCACATGAAAAAGAACCTCATCCCTGCAGCGGAAAAAGCGCTGCTGCTGGCGGAGCTGCGCAAGTGCATCTCCCTCGGAAAAACAAGAAGCGGTGGAAATGAATTGTACCTCTTCCATCACTATGATTCAAAACACCTCATGCTCGAGGTCGGGCGGCTACGCGAACTTACTTTCAGGGATGCAGGTGGCGGAACAGGAAAAGAGACCGACATCGATTTTTTCGATCTCAGCGATCATCCTTACACGCAGATCATCGTTTGGGACCCCGTTGAACTCGAGATCGCTGGAGGCTATCGCTTCCTTGATTGCGGTAAACTCGCAATGAGTAACGCAACAGTTTTTTTGTCTTCATCCGGTTTATTCAATTACAGCGATAAATTCCTGGAGCAATACCTGCCGCACAGCATAGAGCTGGGTCGCTCATGGATACAACCCAAATATCAATGCAGGCCGGGAAACCGGAAAGGCCTTTTCACGCTCGACAATTTGTGGGAAGGCATAGGCGCTGTAATTGCCGCTTCTCCAAAGGTCAAATACCTGTTCGGAAAGGTCACCATTCATACTTGCTTTAACGAAGAAGCTAAAGAGATCCTCCTGGCATTTATGCAACACTATTTTCCAGACAATGAAAAACTGGTGAGCCCTAAAGAAAATATCCTGCTTGCATTTCGCCCGCACGTTTATAAAAATTTATTCCATGGAATGGACCATGAAACCGGGTATCGCAATGTGAAGATGATGCTAAAAGACCTGGGTGAACGCATTCCCCCGCTGGTAAATGCTTACATGGGACTGAGCCGGAGCATGCGTACGTTCGGGAGTACGGTCAATACCGATTTCGGAAACGTGATCGACACCGGGATACTGGTTACGATAGCTGATATTTACGAGGAAAAAAGAAAGAGATATCTCGGAAGAGAGGTTTGGAACAAAGCGGCATAGCGAGGGGAACCCGCATTTTTTTCATTTGGAGGATCATAAGCAAAAAATTATATCTTTGCATCCCGTTTTCAGTTCTTAATTTGATTAATTCCTATTGACTCCCTGCCCAGGTGGCGAAATTGGTAGACGCACCACTTTGAGGGGGTGGCGGGCAACCGTGCTGGTTCGAATCCAGTCCTGGGCACTAATGAAAGTACCACGTATCAAGTACTAAGTTTAAAAACGCTTTTTGTACATTGTATTTGGTACTTTGTTCTTTTTAATGATTGCCCGGGTGGCGAAATTGGTAGACGCGCAGGTCTCAGAAGCCTGTGGGGTTAAACCTGTGCTGGTTCGAGTCCAGTCTCGGGCACGGCTCATCTAGAGCTAAGAAAGTGGTGAGCAACCACTTTTTTCTTTTAATAACATCCCATCCCAAAATCAATCAATATGATATACAGGCGTCTCGGCAGATCAGGATTACAGGTGAGTGTTTTCTCTTTCGGATCATGGATCACTTTCGGTAAACAAGTGGGCGATTCAACGGCCGATGAAATGATGAGCATCGCCTATGATTCGGGTGTGAATTTTTTTGATAATGCCGAGATCTATTCCCGTGGCAGGTCCGAATCCGTGATGGGCGATATCCTGAAAAGGAAAAAGTGGGACCGCACCTCTTATGTGGTGTCCACCAAGGTTTTTTTCGGTGACGGACGAAGGGGGCCCAATCAAACAGGACTCAGCCGCAAACACATCATGGAAGGCATAGATGCTTCCTTGAAACGCCTGCAGCTTGATTACGTTGATCTTTATTTTTGTCACCGCCCCGATAAGAACACACCCATTGAAGAAACCGTGTTCGCCATGAATACACTCATCCAGCAGGGAAAAATATTGTACTGGGGAACTTCCGAATGGAGCGTGGAAGAATTGATGGAGGCGTATCTCGTTGCGGAAAAGAATCATCTTATCCCTCCCACAATGGAACAGCCGCAATACAATCTTTTCGAGCGGCAAAAAATGGAAAAGGATTTTTTATTCCTGTTCAAACATAAAGGCCTTGGTACCACCATTTGGTCTCCTCTCGCTTCAGGCCTGCTCACCGGCAAATACAACAGCGGCATTCCCGAAGGGACACGCATCGCCATTGAAGGAATGGATTGGCTGAAAGACCGCGTGT